>CALXIC010000025.1 GCA_944388265.1 uncultured Clostridia bacterium
GTGCACTGGTTGGATTTTTATTGAGCCAGTTTTTTGAAATTTCTTATCAGCATGAACACGGCGTTCGAAACAGTACCAAGGTGATTCTATTGCTGGGTGTGTCGTTTTTGCTGATGGCGGTAGAAACCAAACTCAAAGGGATCGTTTCCGTTTCCGGGTTGCTGGCGGTGGTCAGCATGGCGTGTGTGATTCGGATGAAGAGCGTATCTTTTGTATCCAAACGGCTTTCCGAAAAATTTGAAAAGCTTTGGATCAGTGCGGAAGTCATTCTCTTTGTGTTGGTTGGTGCAGCAGTGGACATTCGCTATACACTGCAGGCGGGCGTAGCCGCCGTTTTGATGATTGCGGTTTCCTTGGCATTTCGTTGTGTGGGCGTGGCGCTTTGTTTGGTGCATACCGCGCTCAATCGCAAAGAGCGTCTGTTTTGCATGATTGCGTATTTGCCGAAAGCCACCGTGCAGGCAGCCATTGGCTCCGTGCCGCTGGCGATGGGGCTTCCCTGCGGGCAGATGGTGCTTTCGGTGGCGGTTCTTGCAATCCTCATTACTGCACCGCTTGGCGCAATCGGAATGGATGTCAGCTGCAAAAAATTGCTCCACCAGGAAACGCAGGAAACCGCGGCATGATAGCCGGTACAGCAGGGCGTGTTTTCCTTAATCAGTGAAGATGTTTAGCAATCACAGAAAAAAGGATTCATTCGATTTGGGAGAAACAGCTGAAACAAGATTATGAATTTATTTGTTTTACTTCTTGCATTTTTGCCGGAAATGATTTAAAATAAATCATGAAAGCAGGAGCACCCTGCAAAAAATACCGGCAGTTTCTGCCAGAAACCCGAGGATCGTATTATGCGTAAAAAAGAAGCAATCAAAGGGAATCCAAAACAGCAGGATGTTCTCAGCTTAATCAATGAACGTCAGGCAACGATGTCCCGCGGACAGCGTCAAATTGCGCTTTATATCTTAAATCACTATGACCGCGTCGGCTTTATGACCGCCTCCAAATTGGGCGCCGTGGTGGGTGTCAGTGAATCGACGGTGGTGCGTTTTGCCTTTGAACTGGGCTACGATGGTTATCCGGGCTTGCAGCGGGCGTTGCAGGAAATCATCCGCAACCGTTTGACGACGGTTCAGCGCATTGAGGTTGCAAATGAGCAGATTGGCACTGGGGAAGTGCTGGATAAGGTGCTCAATTTGGACATCGACCGTATTCGCCGTACGCTGGAAGAAACCGACCGTTCCACGTTTAAAGGGGCGGTGGATTCCATCTTGCAGGCCAACACCATTTACATCATCGGCGCGCGCAGCTCGGCGTCTTTGGCACGTTTCTTGGATTATTATTTCCGTTTGATGTTTCCGACGGTGAAGCTGGTGGACGCGGCATCGACCGGCGAAGTATTCGAACAAATTATGCGTATTGATGAACACGATGTCATCATCGGATTCAGCTTCCCGCGTTACTCCAAACGCACTTCCTCTGCGCTGCATTTTGCCACACAAAACGCGACAAAGGTCATTGCAATCACCGACAGCATTTCTTCGCCGCTGGTGAGAAGCGCCGATTACTTTTTGCAGGCGCGCAGCGACATGGCTTCTTTTGTCGACAGTATGGTCGCACCCCTTTCGCTCATCAATGCGCTGATTGTGGCGATTGGTCTGAAAAAACAGGATGAAATGAAAAAGACCTTTGACCGTCTCGAACAGATTTGGGATGCGTACGATGTCTTTGATAAAAGCGGAGGAACCAATGGATGACGGTTGACTTTCTGGTGATCGGCGGCGGCGCCGCCGGCATGATGGCGGCGCATAAGGCGGCCCTTTACGGGATGAGTGTGCTGCTGCTGGAAAAAAATGAAGAGACCGGGAAAAAGCTTCGCATTACCGGCAAGGGACGCTGCAATCTGACCAACGACTGCGACGTACCCACGCTGATCGCGCATATTCCCACGAATGGACGTTTTTTGTATAGCGCGGCCAGTCAGTTTTCTCCGTCGGATACGATGCGGTATTTTGAGACCTATGGCCTGCCGGTCAAGACGGAACGGGGTAACCGTGTGTTTCCGGTCAGCGATTCGGCATGGGACGTTTGCCGTGTGTTTGCGCAGAATTTGAAGGATTGCGGCGTGCAGGTGCTGCATGAAACGGTTTCGGAATTGCTGGTCGAACAGGGGAGAGCAGCGGGCGTGCGCTGCAAAAGCGGAAAAACCTTTTTGGCGTCTCATGTGCTGATTGCCACCGGCGGACTGTCCTATCCCGGGACAGGATCAACCGGCGACGGTTACGCGTGGGCAAAATCGGTGGGGCATACCATTGTACCTACCAGACCGTCGTTGGTTCCGCTGGTGACGGAAGAACGCTGGCCTTCGGAGGCGATGGGGCTTTCTCTGCGCAATGTGATTTTGACCCTCTATGATACGGTAAAAAAGACGACGCTCTTTTCCGAACAGGGAGAGATGCTTTTTACCCATTTCGGTGTTTCAGGGCCGTTGGTGTTGAGTGCGTCGGCACATATTCGTCCGATGGAACCGGATCGGTATCAGCTCTTTGTCGATTTGAAACCGGCACTGTCGGAAAAGCAGCTGGACGCACGGCTGCTGCGTGACTTTTCGGCGAACAGCAATCGTGATTTCGGCAATAGCCTCGGCGCTTTGCTGCCGCGCAAACTGATTGGTGCGGTCGTGCGCCTTTCAGGTATTCCGCATGATTGTAAAGTGCATCAGATCACCCACGAACAGCGTCAGGGATTGGTGGCGCTGCTCAAGAAATTGCCGATGACGGTGCGGGATTTTCGCCCCATCGAAGAAGCCATTGTCACTTCCGGCGGGGTGGATGTGCGGGAAGTTTCACCGAAAACGATGGAATCCAAACTGCTGCCGGGTCTTTACTTTGCCGGAGAAGTGTTGGATTTGGACGCGTATACCGGCGGCTTCAATCTGCAGATTGCATTCTCGACCGCTTATGCGGCGGCCGTAGCTGCCTCTGGCTTTGGCGGCTGATGTTAATGGATCGAATAAAAGAAAGGCACAGCAAAAGCTGTGCCTTTCTTTTACGTTCATTTATCAAAAAGATTTCGAAGATCGGAATGGATCACAATTATTCCGAAAGATAATGACGAACCATCGCCTGAAGCAGTTCATCACGGTCTACATGACGAATCAGGCTGCGCGCATTGTTATGGGTCGTGATGTAGGTCGGATCTTCTGACAAAATATAACCGACGATCTGATTGATCGGATTATAGCCCTTTTGACGAAGTGCGTCATAAACCGTAGTCAATATTTTTTTCATTTCTTCTTCTTTTTGATCTTTGACGGAAAACGTCATCGTTTTATCCTGCACGTTGATCCCTCCCAAATCATAAATTTATTTGACAATCAGATATGTAATTATTATAACGCACTGAATGAAAAATACAAGACATTTCAAAAACTTTTCATGAAATTGTAATTTGTGGTTTGAAATCGCATTTTGAAATCATCATTTTTGGAACATAAATAATGCGTGACAACTGAAAAAACAACATGTGTTATTTTGTGAAGTAAAAGATTGTTATGTAAGATGTTAATAAAAAGTGAATGCGAAAGAAAGTTTATGCATTACGTACAAATTGAGAAGAAAAAAATTTAACATTTAGCGAAAAAGAATAAATGAAATGGGCCATTTTGGATAGAATTGCACCAATTTGTCAAAAACAAACAAATATTCGAGTCGTTTTTTTCACTTTCGATAGAAATTCTTGGAATCGAAAGCTTGAACTAGATTTTTGACGAACAATCTGTTATAATGAATAACGGTAAATACCGCGAATTTATAATAGGATCCAAATGAAGCCATAAAAGAAAGGAAGGATCGCTCCATGAGTTATTTTGTGACGACGGAACAAGCCAACCAGGTACTTTCTAAGCTTTTGGAAACGTATGATGTGTATGCACCGAAACGCTTCCCGAAACAGGGCCGTTTCTCGGATACTGATATCATCCGCTATGCAAAAGTGGAAAAAGTGGACGACATCGTTTATGATGAAAAATCAGATTTTCCGGCAAAAGAGGTCATCAACCCCATTCAGCAGGCGATTTTTTATTTCACGGAAGATGAATTCCGCGCGAGTAAAGGCCACACCCGCCCGATTTTGCTTTTCGCACGTCCGTGTGACATCAATGCGCAGAAGGTTCAGGCACGCATTTTTATGGACAACGGCGGCTATCAGGATCTGTACTATGCGCGTATGCGTGAACTGATCAACTTCGTGCTGATGGAATGTCCCGGCGGCGACGACACCTGCTTCTGCTGCTCCATGGGCACCAACAAAACCGACAACTATGTGATGGCGGTTCGTTTTGGCGAAGACGGATTGAAAGTGGAAGTCAAAGACGACAAATTTGCACCGTATTTTGAAGGTGCTGCGGCTGATGATTTCACCCCGAAATTTGTGGAAGAAAATCAGACCAAAGTCACCGTTCCGGAAATTCCGGATAAAGACGTGCTGCTTGCACTGAAGAATCATCCGATGTGGCGTGAATTCGACAAACGTTGTGTCAGCTGCGGCGCATGTACGATTGCATGCTCGACCTGCACCTGCTTTACCACGCGCGACATCGTTTACGGTCAGAATCCGGAAGTGGGCGAACGTCATCGTATTGCTGCTTCCTGCCAGATCGACGGTTTCTCCGATATCGCCGGTGGTTTTGGTTACCGCAAAACGGCGGGCGACCGTATGCGCTACAAAGTGCTGCATAAATTCCATGACTATAAAGTACGCTTCGGCGAAGATATGTGCGTAGGCTGCGGCCGCTGCACCAGCCGTTGCCCGGCTTACATCCCGATCACTGCTACGGTGGGCAAGATGGCTGCCGCAGCGGAAGAAATCAAGAAAGAACAGGGCAAATAAGGGAGGGACATGCAATGATGAATAATCCTGTAATGCCGATTCCTTGCGAAATTCTGAAAATTACGCATGAGTCGGATCTCGAATGGAACTTCCGTGTAAAAACCGACGTAAAACCGGCTCCGGGTCAGTTTATGCAGCTTTCCATCCCGATGGTTGGCGAAGCTCCGATCTCGGTTTGCGGCGCTGGCGACGGTTATCTGGAATTTTTGATCCGTTCGGTTGGTAAAGTTACCAACGTCATTTTTGAAAAGAAACCGGGCGATACGCTTTTCCTGCGTGGTCCTTACGGCAAGGGCTGGCCGGTTGAAGAACTCAAAGATAAACACGTTGTCGTCATCACTGGTGGTACTGGTCTTGCTCCGGTTCGTATGATGCTGGACAAACTGTATGAAGAACCGGATTACTGCAAGAGCGTACATCTGATTTCCGGCTTCAAAAACGAAGAAGGCATTGTGTTCCATGACGATTTGGCGAAATGGGAAGCTGGTTCCTTTGAAACCATCTATGCGCTGGACCGCGACGAAAAAGAAGGCTGGAGAACCGGTCTTGTTACCACCTTCGTAAAAGAAATTCCGTGGAAAGAATTTGACGGAAATTACGCAGTGGTTGTGGTAGGTCCGCCCCCGATGATGAAATTCACCGGTTTGGAACTGGTCAAAAACGGCGTAGAAGAAGAAAAGATCTGGATGAGCTTTGAACGCAAAATGTCCTGTGCAGTCGGCAAATGCGGTCACTGCCGTATCGACGAAGTCTATGTCTGCCTGGATGGTCCGGTCTTCAATTATACCAAAGCAAAATATTTGGTAGACTAAGGAAGGGGGATTGACCATGAATCACGATATTAACATTGGTAAAGTACGTACCAACTGCTGGCGTCAGTCGAAAGTTGACGGTGAATTCATGCTGCAGCTGCGTGTTCCGGGCGGTGTTATTCCGGTCGAATACCTCCAGTATGCCAGCGAAATCGCTACCAAATGGGGCGACGGCAATTTCCATATCGGTACCCGTCTGACCCTCGACTTCCCGGGCATCAAATATGAAGATATCCCGGCAGTCAATAAATATCTGAAAAAATACATCAAAGGGATTGAAGAAGATCTCTGTGGTGTAGATATGCAGAAACTGGCGCATGAACCGCATGAATGGGATGAAGACAGCGGTTATCCGACCATCGGCGCCCGTAACATCTCGGCATGTATTGGCAATCGCCATTGCATCTGCGGCAACGTAGATACCACGGATATGGCTCGCAAACTGGAAGCACTGATCTTCCCGTCGAACTACCACATCAAGATCAACGTTGCAGGCTGCCCGAACGACTGTATCAAAGCGCATATGGCGGACTTTGGTATCGTTGGCGTGGCAAAAATCGATTACCATCCGGAACGCTGCATCGGCTGCGGTGCTTGTGTGAAGGCATGTAAACATGGTGCAACCCGCGTATTGTCGCTCAACGAATTGACCGGCAAAATCGACAAAGACCCGTGCTGCTGTGTTGGCTGCGGCGAATGTGTCAAAGCTTGCCCGACCGCTGCTTGGTCGCGTAATCCGAAGAAACTGTACCGTGTCATTCTTGGCGGCCGTACTGGACGTCAGACTCCGCGTACCGGTAAAATGTTCCTCAACTGGGTCACGGAAGATGTCGTTTTGGGCGTCATCAACAACTGGCAGAAATTCTCTGCTTGGGCGCTGGATTACAAACCGGTTTACCTCCATGGCGGCCATCTGATCGACCGTGCTGGCTATCATGAATTCAAGAAACGCATCTTGGAAGGCGTGGAACTGAATCCGGAAGCAATGGTGGCAGAACAGATGTTCTGGCATGAAACCGAATATCGTTCGAACTTCAATGTGAAGAAACCGGAAGATCATCTGACGGCTGGTCCTGGTTCTCAGGGTTAAGGAATGAACATGGCACCCCTTTCGTTTCGGCGGAAGGGGTGCTTTTTTGTCTGTAAAAGGTGGCGCAACCGGTTGGAATGTGGTACAATAGAACAGAATGAATGGATGAGACGGAAAGGATGGAACGCAGGAATGATCTTGCAGGTGGCAGGGATTGATTATCAGAAAGTACCGTTGGCGTTGCGCGAATATGGCGCCTTTACGGAAGAGGAGACGCGCCGGGCTTTGATGATGCTGCAGGAACAGGAAGGGGTCTTCGGTGCAGCGCTGCTTTCCACCTGTAACCGCACGGAGCTTTATGTCCATACCGAGGAAGAGATGCAGGCAAAAGAGTTGTTTGCACGGATGCTGGACGATGCGGGTGTGTTGGAACCCGCGAAAGGTGCCCTTCTTCTGGCTCTCACGGTGCGACGCGGAGATGATGTGTGCCGTTATTTGATGGAAGTGGCGTGCGGGATGCATTCTCAAATTTTCGGGGAAGACCAGATTGTCACACAGGTCAAACGCGCGTGGGTAGAGACACATGAATATGGAACAGCCGACCCGGTGCTGGAACGCCTGTTTCAGTCCGCAGTCACTGCGGCCAAGCGCGTAAAGACGGAGTGCCGGCTCACCGGTTCCGGCACCGGGGCCGCACAGCGCATGGTGGAAAAACTTCAGCAGCGCGGCACATGGGTCGGTAAGACCGCATTGGTCATCGGGAACGGACAGATGGGACGGGCCGCCGCTGAGGCTCTTGTGCAGGCGGGGATGAAGGTCACCATGACGGTGCGTCATTATAAGACCAGAGAAGTGGTCATTCCGGCGGGATGTCAGGTCATTGATTATACCGAACGCTATGCCTTTTTGCAGCAGGCGGATGTTGTGGTCAGTGCCACACGAAGCCCGCATTTGACGCTCGAATGGGACATGCTGCGTCCGCTGCTTCACAAAGATCATCCGGTTTATTTTGTGGATTTGGCGGTGCCGCGGGATTTGCCGAATGAGCTTCAAGAGGAATGTTCCGCTACTTATGAAAATATGGATACCTTAGGCAAAACCGGTCCGGACGGCAATCAGGTGGAAATGCTGAAAGCTGCGCAGGAAATTTTGGAAGAAGAAGCGCAGGAATTTCGCGCCTGGCTTTTGACGCGGAAGTTTGCACCGGTTGTGCGTGGAATTGCCGATTATGCGGCGAGTGATTTGGTCGGCCGGTTGGAAAAAAGCATCCGGCGGCTGAGCGACCAGCCGCAAGAACTGCGCGACGCGGTGTGGACGGCGTCGGCGAAGACCGTCGCATCGCTCCTGTTTCATGCGCAAAAGGAACTCGATTCGGAGCAGTGGAAAGCGATGCTCGAAGCAATGGCAAAACAGGAGGAAACGATATGAGCTATTTCCCGCTCTTTTTTGATCTGAAAGACCGCTCGGCGGTGGTGATCGGCGCGGGAACGATTGCGGCACGCCGGGTAGGGGTGCTGTTGTCGTTTGGCTGTACCGTGACGGTCGTGGCGCCCACTTTGGGGGAAGCGATGCAGGATTATCGGGAACAGATTCGCTGGATTCCCCGCTGTTATGAAAAAGGGGATTGTGCCGGAGCTTTTTTGGCAACGGCGGCGACGGATGACCGTGCGGTGAATCGCGCCGTCGGCGAAGAATGCCGTGCGGCCGGTATTCCGGTTTCTGTCGCGGATCGGCGGGAAGAATCGACATATTTCTTTCCGGCCATTGTGCAGGGTGCCGGGGTCACGGTTGGTTTGGTGTCGGAAGAAGGGCTCCATCATCACCGTACCGCACAGGTCGCGAAACATCTTCGCCGGGTTTTGGAGCAAATGGAGGGAGAGTTTGAGGAATGAAACAGATTTTGCGTGTGGGCAGCCGGGACAGTAAACTGGCCGTAGCCCAAACGATGATTGTTGTAAACGAACTGAAACGTTTGCTGCCCGAGATGGAGATTCAGCTGGTGACGATGAAAACCACCGGCGACCGCGTGCTCGACCGGGAACTGGAACGGGTCGGCGGAAAAGGGCTGTTTGTACGCGAATTGGACGACGCACTGCTGCATGGTGATGTGGATCTGACGGTACATAGCTTAAAGGATTTGCCCGCCGAATTGCTGGAGGAATTGCCGCTTGCGGCGTTTTCCAAGCGCGCCGATCCGCGGGATGCGCTTTTGTTTGCCCCCGGATGCAGCGAAGAAGATTTGTTTGAGCCGAATGCCGTCATCGGATCTTCGGGAAAACGGCGGATTTTTCAGCTGCAAAGCCGGTATCCAAAAGCTGCGTTTCGTATGATGCGCGGCAATGTGCAGACGAGACTCAAAAAACTGGAAACGGAAGGGTATACCGCGACGGTGCTCGCGATGGCGGGACTGACCAGACTCGGACTGGAAACGCTTCCCGGCCGGATTTTTTCGCCGGACGAAGTACTTCCGGCAGCCGGGCAGGGGATTTTGGCGGTACAAAAGCGCCGGGACGATGCGTTCCCCTGGCTTGCTTCCTTGGATGACCGCGATGCTCACGCGGCCGCATTGGCGGAACGAGCGTTTGTCCGTGCGGTGGATGGCGGATGTTCGTCGCCGATGGCGGCTTACGCGCAGATTCACGGCGAGGAATTACATCTGCGGGGACTTTATGTCGACGAGGCGACGGGACAATCCGCCGCAGGATCTTTGGTGGGAACTGTTTCCGATGCGCTTCAAATCGGTGAAACGCTGGCGCTTCG
>CALXIC010000026.1 GCA_944388265.1 uncultured Clostridia bacterium
GAACAAGGGCGCAAGGGTGTGGTGCTCACCTGCAAGGATCGCCTTCGTCCCTATTATGAGTCGTTCGGGTTTGTGTGGCAGGGGGTGTCCGCATCGACGCACGGGGGCGCTCAGTGGAACGACATGCTGCTGCTTTTTTAAGGAAGCCGCCGCTTTACATTTTGGCGGCATTGTGGTATAGTGACAGGTGGATGGTATTCCATTGGAAACTGTACCGTTTGATTTTTCTGCTTGATTTCCGGCGCTGGATCGGACCGATTGGCCGATACCGCTCACGCAGGGGCTTTGGTGGAAAGGTCGGCTTTGTTGTGTCGTTTTGGAAGATCATCCGAAGGGAAATTCCCTTCGGATTTCTTTTTTGGCACACGCGTTTCCAAAGTAACGCGGGAAACCGCAGAAATGGGGAGAAAACATGAAAAAAGAACAGGTGCCGATGACGGCATCGGAAAAACAGCGGCAGATCCGCAAAGAGGCGCTGGCGACGGCGATTTTATTTGTGATCTGCTTTGTGTGGCACGTGGGCTTCGGCTTTGGGCTGAATGGCTGCGGCATCGAATGGTTGGGGCTTCCGCTGTGGTGGTGGCTGAGCACGCCGGGGCTCTTTGTCGTGGGCGTCGTGGGTGTGCTGATTTTGCTGACAAAGGTGTTTCGAAACTTTGACCTGGGCGAAGAAACGGAGGAAGACGAATGAGCAGACAGCACTGGATTTTACTGATTTTGGTTCTCTATCTCGTCGCCAGCCTCTGTGTGGGCATCTGGTCGAGCCGCATTTCCCAAAAAGCGGCAAAGCCGGGCGGTTTTCTGAAAAACTATTTCATCGGCGGACGGTCGATGGGCGGCTTGGTGCTGGCGATGACGCTGGTTGCCACCTACACGAGCGCCAGTTCCTTTTTGGGCGGCCCGGGGCTTGCGGCCTCGTGGGGGCTGACCCAGTCGTGGGTGGCGGTCATTCAGATCGGCACCACCTTCTTGACGCTGGGCATTTTGGGCAAAAAGCTCGGCATCATCTCCCGCCGCATCGGTGCGGTGACCATTTCGGATTATCTGCGCAAGCGGTACGAATCGCCGTTCGTGGTCATTTTGTGCAGCGTATTGCTGGTGGTCTTTTTTGTCACGCAGATGGTGGCACAGTTTATCGGCGGTGCCACCCTCATCCAGTCGGTGACGGGGCTTTCCTATGAAGCGGGACTCGCACTCTTTGCGGGCATTGTCATCCTCTATACCGTGATTGGGGGCTTCCGCGCGGTGGTCATGACCGATACGTTACAGGGCTTCATCATGACGATTGGCACCTTTTTGCTGCTCTTCTTCGTCATCCGTGCCGGGGGCGGCATGGAAAACATCACCAATTACTTAGACGCCAACAACCCCGGCTGGAATCTGCTCTGCAAAGGGGATTACAGCGGCGAGGTGGCAGCTTTGGCGCCTGGCTATCTGATTTCCTTCTGGGTGCTGGTGGGCGTCGGCGTGCTGGGTCTGCCGCAGACGGCGGTGCGCAACATGGGCTTTAAGGACACCCAGTCGATGCACCGCGCGATGATCATCGGCACGGCGGTCGTCGGTGTACTCATGATCGGCATGCACTTTGCGGGCACGCTGGCCGCACCGCTCCTCGACGGTCAGGAAATCGCCACCACCGACGCGGTGATTCCCTACGTCGTCTTAAACTACATGCCGGTGTGGGCCGCCGGGCTCTTTTTGGCAGCGCCGCTGGCGGCGGTGATGTCGACGGTGGATTCGCTGCTCATTTTGGCGTCCGCCACCATCATCAAGGATCTGTTCTTGCATTACGGCAAGGGCAAAAAACCGGCGGACGCGCAGACGACCGACCGCAAGCTGTCCCGTTCCAGCACGCTTCTGACGCTGGCTTTGGGGATTTTGACCTTCCTGGTGGCGCTTTCCCCGCCGGACATCATCGTTTGGATCAACCTGTTTGCGATGGGCGGGCTGGAAGCCACCTTCTTCTGGCCGCTGATCGGCGGTTTGTACTGGAAAAAGGGGAATGCCACCTGCTGTATCGCATCCATCATCTGCGGTGTGGGAGTGTTTTTGTTCTTCCACTTCGTGCCGGTATCGCCCTTCCACATTCACGAAATCGTGTGGGGGCTGGTCTTTGGGGGGATTGGCTACTTTGCCGCGGGCAAGCTCAGCCGCAAAGACGTTTCCCAAGAAGTGCTCGATTCCTGTTTTTAACGGAACACATCAAAAAACTCCGGAACATCGTTCCGGAGTTTTTTGTTAGCCGTTGACCGAATCGGTGGAAACGTCCACCAGACGGAGCGTTTCGTTACGTTCGAGCGCCCAGTTGATTGCCCACTGGCTGGTGAAGAGCAAAAGGTTGTTGCCCTTTGCGTCTTCGGCGCGGTGGGTGTCGCTGGAGAGGTTCAGGCTATTGAATTCATAGGTGGAAGGATCGTTTTCGATCCAGCGCACGTATTCGTACGGCAGCGATTCCATGCGGATATCGACCTTGTACTCGTTTTTGAGGCGGTATTCCAGCACTTCAAACTGGAGCATACCGACGACGCCGACGATGACCTCTTCCATGCCGCCGCCCGGTTCGTGGAAGATCTGGATGGCGCCTTCCTGCGCAATCTGTTCCATGCCTTTGATGAACTGTTTGCGCTTCATGGTGTCCACCTGCGTGACACGGGCAAAATGTTCCGGCGCAAAGGTCGGGATGCCGGCAAAGCGCACCGGCGGCTTGCCGGTACAGAGGGTGTCGCCGATGGAGAAGATGCCGGGGTCAAACAGCCCGATGATGTCGCCGGCATAGGCTTCGTCGACGATGGCGCGGTCCTGTGCCAAAAGCTGGGTGCCGGTGGCAAGTTTGATGGTCTTGCCCGCCTGCACGTGATAGGCGTCCATGCCGCGTTCGAATTTGCCGCTGCAGATGCGCATAAAGGCGATGCGGTCGCGGTGCGCCTTATTCATGTTCGCCTGAATTTTAAAGATGAATGCCGAAAACTCTTCGCGGCAGGGATCAACCGCTTCGCCGGTCTGGCTGTCGATGCGGGCGAGCGGGGTGGGCGTCAGGCGCAGAAACTCTTCCAGGAAGGGCTGCACGCCGAAGTTGGTGAGCGCCGAACCGAAAAACACCGGCGACAGTTTGCCGTCGAGCACCGCCTGCAAGTCAAATTCTTCCGCCGCACCGTCGAGCAGTTCGACGTCGTCGGAAAGCTGCTGATGCAGCGGCTCGGTAATCAGATCGTCGAGTGCCGGATCGTTCAAATCGGCTTCGATCTCTTCGACCATGCGCACGCCGTTGGCGCGACCGTCGCCCTGGAAGGCGAGGATTTTCTGTTTCTGGCGGTCGTAAACGCCTTTGAATTCCTTGCCGTTGCCGATCGGCCAGTTCATCGGATAGGTGGCGATGCCCAGCACCGTTTCAATGTCGTCCATCAGTTCAAACGGGTCGCGCGCGTCGCGGTCCATCTTGTTGATGAAGGTGAAGATCGGGATGTGGCGCAGGGTACAAACCTTAAAGAGCTTGATGGTCTGCGCTTCAACGCCCTTTGCCGCGTCGATGACCATGACGGCGCAGTCCGCCGCCATCAGTGTGCGGTAGGTGTCTTCACTGAAATCCTGATGCCCCGGGGTATCGAGGATGTTGATGCATTTGCCCTGATAATGGAATTGCAGCACCGAACTGGTAACCGAAATCCCACGCTGTTTTTCAATGTCCATCCAGTCACTGACTGCATGATTGCTGCTCTGTTTGCCTTTGACACTGCCCGCCTGCTGCAGCACGCCTCCGTAAAGCAGAAGCTTTTCGGTGAGGGTGGTCTTACCGGCGTCCGGATGGCTGATGATCGCAAACGTCCGGCGGCTTTCAATTTCCTCGCGGATGGTAGCCATGATGCTTCATTCACTCCTGTATCATTTCTTGGTTTCTTTGATAATCACAACATTTAATTTTAGCAGAAAAAGCCGCCGGATTCAAGGCGTTTCCGGCGGCTTTTCCAAAGTTTCAAGATTTTCGTAAGAATGCCCGAGAAGGGAGGCGTATTCGGTGCGGCTGATGACGATATGGTCATAAAAGTCGATGTGCACCGAAGCCAGCAGTTCTTTGATTTTCTGATTGGCCTCGTAATCGGCGCGGGAACCGTCCGGTTCTCCGGCCGGATGGTTGTGCGAGAGGATGACCGTGGCCGCGTTGTGTTCGAGTGCCAGATGAAGCAGCCGCCGGTGATCAACCGACGAGGATTTGAATCC
>CALXIC010000027.1 GCA_944388265.1 uncultured Clostridia bacterium
CCAATACCACCATTCCGGAAGTGTTGGGCGCGGCGTTGGCGTATGAAGTCACCGGGGATGAAAAGTGGAAACAGATCGTCGAAGCGTATTGGAAATTTGCGGTGGATGAACGCGGATTCTATGCAACCGGCGGTCAGACCTGCGGCGAAATTTGGACGCCGAAATTTGAACTTGGCGCTCGTTTGGGCGATAAGGACCAGGAACACTGCGCCGTCTACAATATGATGCGCTTGGCAGAATTCCTCTTCCGCTGGACGGGCGAAGCGCGCTATGCGGATTACTGGGAACGCAATCTCTACAACGGCGTGATGGCGCAGACTTATTGGGATGGACACAACCGTTTCACCCACGGCTTAAAATCCGATCAGCCGCTGACGGGTCTTTTGACCTATTTCCTGCCGCTGCGCGGCGGCGCTCATAAAGCATGGGCGTCGGAAACGAAGGACTTCTTCTGCTGCCACGGCAGTATGGTGCAGGCGAATGCCGCGTTTAACCAGACGATTTACTATCAGTCGGACGATGCAATTGCTGTCTGCCAGTATTTCAACTCCGATCTTCATACCACCGTGCAGGGGACGGATGTGACCATTTTGCAGCGCATCGATACGCAGGGGGGCAACGACTACGTCACCTCTGTTTCGGTCGGTACGCAGTGCATCACGGACGTTACCCGCAAGGTACAGCACGATCCCAACTCGGTGACCGACCATCTCTTCATCCGCTCGGCAGAACCGGTGGAATTCACCTTGAAGATTCGCAAACCGTGGTGGGTGCAGGGCGAACCGAAGCTGGTCGTCAACGGCGAAGCACAGCCCCTTTGCGTGGATGAACAGGGCTTCCTGTCGGTTTGCCGTACCTGGCAGGACGACGAAGTCTTCTTCGAATTCCAGAAAGCCATCACCGCTTGCCCGCTGCCGGATGAACCGGAAATGGTGGCCTTTATGAACGGCCCGGTGGTGCTTGCCGGCTTCTGCGACGAAGAACGCGCGATTTATGCACCTGATCCCGCGCATCCGGAAACGCTCGTGGTGCCGGACAACGAACGCGAATGGGCAAACTGGAAACAGACCTTTAAGCTCAAAGGACAGGATCGCGGTATCCGTCTCTTCCCGCTCTATCAGGTGGGTTATGAAGCGTATAGCGTCTATTTCCCGGTTTATCCGAAATAATGGCCAATCCTTTTTGATGAAAAGATCCCCCGCCGATCAACCGCATGGTTGGTCGGCGGGGGATCTAATTTTCGTTTGGTCAGCGCTTGACGGGTTTGTTTTTCGGCGTGCGCCGTTTCTTTTTCTGCGGTTTGCGCACCGAGTAGCCGAAGCTGCCGAGCTTTTTGCCTAAGCCGAAATAATCACCGTGCGCGTACGCGACCAGGCCGCATCGTTCCAGATGTAATTTGCCGGCTTGATCGAGATAGCGGTCATCCACATGCACGCAGACCACTTCCGCCAAAAACAGATCGTGCGTATCGCCGGCTTTTTCCACCGAGAGCACCCGGCATTCCAGATTGACCGGACTTTCGGCAATCAGCGGGGCGGAAACGATGTCCGCGGGTTCCGGGGTGAGGGAACAGGCTTCGAATTTGTTGATGTCCCGTCCGGAGCGAACCCCGCAAAAATCGGCGGCGCGCACCAACTCTTCGGTGGTCAGGTTCAGGACAAATTCACCGCTTTCCTTGATGATGGGATAACTAAAGCGGGAAGGCCGCAGGGAAATGTAGGTGCGCGGCGGTTTGGTGTTGACGATTCCCGTCCATGCCACCGTCAGGACATTCGGCTGTTCGACTGTCCCGCAGGAAACCAGCACGGGCGGAAGCGGCGCCATCAGAGCGCCGCCTTTCCAAGTTGTTTTGCTCAAAAGGAGTCCTCCGTATCAGAAAAATTTCATGTGTCCCAGCGGCGCCAAGAAGGCGTACAGCGGGGAAAGTTTGTCGCGTCCCCAGCGAGCAAGTTCGTCGCAGAAGGGGATTTTTTGCTGCGGCTTTTCCGCCGCAGGCAGGGAAATGGAGACCATCGTTCCGTGGAACTCTTCGCTGGAGAGGACAAACGTTCCGCCCAACATTCGCACAATTTGATTGCACAGATAAAGCCCCAGCCCAAAATTTTCCACTCGTTCGCTGCTGGTGTTGTAGGAATACATCTCTTCCATCGCAAGGCTTCGGATTTCCGGGTCCATGCCGTCGCCGTCGTCGCGCACCGAAATGGTGATGCGGTCCCCCAACCGGCGCAGGAACAATTCAATCGAGCCTTCTTCCGGCGTGTGCTCCACGGCATTTGCAATTAAATTGAGTAAGCAGATCATCAGCAGATACCAGTCGGTGTATAGCACCGCATCCTGAGCGCTTGAGTCCACCGTCACGGTAATTTTTCGTTCCGTATTGGAAAAGATCTGCTGCAAATAAAGATCGAGCATGGGGAACTCCCTTCCCGGAATAAAGTAGTCCGGCTGCGGGGTGAGGGAATTTCCGGCAATTTTTGCATAAAGCTCGCTGTTGATGACGTTTTTCATCACCGTATAGCAGTCCTGCGCGATGGCGTTGAGATAAAACGAGTTTTCGTAAGCGCCCAAGCGGTCAAATTCCGATTCCATCGGCAGCAGATTGTTGTAGATGTGAAACACCCGTTCCCGCAGCAATTCGATCATGTGTTTGGAAAACAGAAGCTGTTCGCCTTCTTTGCTGGAAGCGGGGTGAAAACTGCGCGTCCAGTGCCAAAGGTAGGCACAGGTCTCGTCTTCTGCAGTCAGCCGCTGGACCGAAACATCAAAATACATGCCCAAATAGAAAAAGGAAAAAGCGGTTTTCGGCAGTGCAAGATTTTGTTTCCAATTGGGATCGGACGCATTTTGATAGTATGGTTCGATCGATTCCCCAAGGGTCAGTTTTGGCTCCGATCCCGACGCAGCACGATTTTGCCAGATGACGCGCAGGGCATCATCCGTTACAAAAGTATGGATGGAAAGTGTTCCGAAGTACTGGTCGATTTGAGAGAGTAGTTGCTCCACGATGGCTCTTCCTTTAATCAAGTTTGTGAAAGAATACTATCCATATTATATGTAGTGAAA
>CALXIC010000028.1 GCA_944388265.1 uncultured Clostridia bacterium
CACCGCGTCATTTTGGCGGAAGACATCATCGATGACTATGCAAGCCCGGCACTTGCGGACATTCGCCGCAAAATCCGTGCGAAACAGGCGGCAGCGAAAAGCGGGATTGAACGCATCATTCATTCCAATAAGTATCAGAAAATGTTACAGGATGCGATCGTCACGCAGCGCGACGGACGGTTTGTGGTGCCGGTAAAGGCGGAATACCGCTCGGAAGTTCCCGGACTGGTGCACGACACGTCGGGCAGCGGCGCGACGCTCTTCATCGAACCGCTTTCGGTGGTGGAAGCGAATAATGAGATCCGTATGCTGCAAACCGAAGAAAAGGACGAGATCGAACGCATTTTGTACGAATTGTCGGCGCTCTGTGCCGAACAGGCGGACGACATTTCTCATAGCTTTGAACTCATTTTGATCATCAATCTGTATTTTGCCAAGGCGCATCTGGCTGAAAAAATGCAGGCGACGATGCCGCATGTGGTGGAAGACGGTCGGATCGATCTGCGTCAGGCGCGTCATCCGCTGATTGATGCGAAGTCTGTGATGCCCATCACCGTTTCGCTGGGGGATCGCTATCATACATTGGTCATCACCGGCCCGAATACCGGCGGTAAGACGGTCACCCTCAAGACGATCGGGTTGCTGACGCTGATGACGATGTGCGGCATGCTCATCCCGGTGGGCAACGATTCCACCATTTCGATTTTCAAAAAGGTGCTGGTTGATATCGGTGACGAGCAGAGCATCGAGCAAAGCCTTTCCACCTTTTCTGCACATATGACCAATCTGGTGTCCATCTTAAAACAGGCGGATCAGCGTTCGCTGGTGCTGGTGGATGAATTGGGTTCCGGAACCGACCCGGAAGAGGGTGCGGCGCTTGCCACGGCGATTTTGGAACGGCTGCGGGAACTGGGCGCGGTGACGGCGTCCACCACGCACTATTCCGAGCTGAAAATGTACGCCATCGAGACGGACGATGTCGAAAATGCCTGCTGTGAATTTGATGTAAAAACGCTGCGGCCGACCTACCGGCTGTTGATCGGGGTGCCGGGACGTTCCAACGCGTTTGCGATTTCGCGCCGGTTGGGTCTGGATGAACAGCTGCTGGAACGGGCAAGCACACTGGTTTCCAATCAGGACAAATCACTGGAAACGGTGATTGAACGGCTGGAACAGTCGCGCCAGCAGTATGAGGCGAAGGAAGCCGAATATCAAAAGAAGCTTTCGGATTACAACCATCGTTTTGAAAAGATGGAAGAAGATCAGAAAAAGCTGGACGAGGAGAAGGAACAGATTCTCGAACGTGCCCGCGAAAAAGCGCGCAAGTTGGTGGAAGATATTCAGCTTCAGGCCGATTTGCTGTTCGAACAGGTGGATCGCCTGCGCAAGGAGAAAGAACAGGAAGAGTTTTCCAGGCGGGCGGCGGAAACCAAATCGAAGATCCGCGGGGAACTCGATCGTCTGCATCAGGAGGCAAACCCGGTCAGCGAACGCTCCAACGAAGGGTATCATCTGCCCCGCAATTTGGAATTGGGCGACCGCGTGCTGATTTATGACATCAATCAGGAAGCCACCGTGGTGGGACTGCCGGACCGTTCGGGCAATGTGCAGGTACAGGCAGGACCGATGAAGATGCGCGTGAAGCTTAAAAATCTGCGCTTGCTGGGTGCGGCGAAGAAGCCTTCCCGTCCGCGCACGACGGTGTCCAAATCGGTCACCAAAGCGACCGAACGGCGCGGAACGAGCGAACTCGATCTGCGCGGCAAGATGGTGGACGAAGCGCTCATGGAACTCGATTATTTCATCGACCGCTCGGTGATGAGTCATATTGAGACGATCACCATCATCCACGGGAAAGGCACGGGCGCTTTGCGCCGTGCGGTGCAGGGACATTTGAAGGGACACAAAAACGTTAAGACGTTCCGCCTCGGGGTATTTGGCGAAGGGGAATCCGGCGTGACCATTGTGACGCTCAAGTAATGGTCTGAACCGTTCTTTTTCTGCATAAGATGACGAGAGGATGCACTGAGTGCATCCTCTCGTTTTCAAAAAAGGGGGGGAAGACGGTGCGCATCAACGATCTTCGGCAAAAGGAAATGATCTGTACCACAAACGGCGTGAAACTCGGTTATGTGGAGGATGTGGAGTTTGATGCTCAAAAATATCAGATCACGGCCCTGATCGGTCAGCAAAAAAGCGGGAAATTTTGGCTTTTTTCCCATCGGGAAGAGGTTCGTGTGCCCGTAGAGCAGATTGAAGTGATCGGCGAAGACATCATTTTGGTTTCGCATTATCAAGCGGAAAACAAGCCGAAAAAGCCAAGGAATCGCTTTTGGGATGTGCTGTTTGAGTAGGGAAATCCTGTGAAAATTGCAATTATATCTTGACTTTTCCGGCGAAAAAAGGGATAATAAATGGTGTAATGTAAAAAACCTGGAGTAATACCGGGAACATTCAGGAGGTTTCCATGAAAATAGTCAGAAAATTTGTGATGGGATTGCTTCAAACCATCGCGGTTTTGCTTTTGCTGATGGCGGTTTTGTCCACCGTGCTTTATTTCAATGTGGTCTCCAGCGTGGAAGAGGCACAGCAAAGCGGCACCCTGCCGACTCTCTTGGGCTATTCTTATTTTCCGGTGAGCGAAGATAAATTTGAATCGCTGGGCATTGAGAAAGGTTCCATCGTATTGGCGGATAAGGACAATGCGTATGCGGAAAATACCGTAGTGGTATTTGAAACGACGGATGAGCTGGCTTATAATGCTGTTTACAACGCCTTTGGCATTGGACGGGTAAGCGCGGTTTCGGCTCAAGCGGACGGATCTTCTGCTTATGAAATTCAGAATCTGGAAACCAATCAAACGGTGCTCATGACGGATGAACAGGTGCTGTGTGGAGCAAAACTTCAGATTTTAAGCGGGGGTAAATTGCTCAATTTGGCGCTGACATCAAATGGCGTGGTCTTTTTTGTGATTTTGCCGTTTTTTGTGTTTGTGGCGGTACAGCTGATTGTTTTGATTTTACATATTCTTTGGAATCCGTCGAGAGTAGAAGCAACCGCGGAAGAACAGGATGCTTCTTATGTGACGGATACCGATGAACCGAAACGAAAGAAAGAACGGAAAAAACGTTTTGGCAAAAAGAATGAACCGGAAGAACCGGAGCTCCCGATGCATACGCAGTTGGATGCCATTAAGGAAGAAACGTCTAAACCCCATGTGCATCATGTGTTTACCGAAGAAGCTGCCAATTCGCCGTTGACATTATCGTTTGATAAACGTACCTTTGACAAAAAATGGGAACCGAAGGCAGCAGAAGAACCGACCCCGTTAAAATCGGTAGCCTCTGCTGAAAAGCCGGTGAACATGAATGCGTTTGAATCCAATGATTCGACGGAATTGCCGGATGAATTGGCATCTTTGTTGAATCGTGCGCGCCGTGACGTGCGTCAAACCAGCGAATCGATTGAATCTTCGCCGCTGTACACCGGGCGTTCTTTTGATAAAGCGCCGGTGACGAGCGATTATTTGGATATTATGTCCAAGGTGAATCATCTTTTGGATGATATCAAAGGCGAAGAACCTGGCAGTGCCGCCAATGACGACATGCTGCAGGAAGTGATTGACCGCGATATGATGCGTGATTCCACGGTGGAATTCAATCCGGAAAAATTAAAACCGGATACCACGGATCATAAAAGTGAGCAGGCGATCCGCAGCCAGCAGATTTTGGATAATATCTTGATCCAGCTTCGTGAAAATGAATTGGATGTCGATTTCAATGATGTTTCTCCGGAAGTCAATGTAGCAAAACAGCCGGGCGGCAATGGGTTCACCATTGATACGCCAAACTATAAGGCAAAGATTCAAGTGGAATTGGATCGAAAGTAATACAAGCGATAAAAAAGCCTCAACCGCAATGGTTGAGGCTTTTTTATTGGAGTTCTTTCATCTTGATTTCCTCCCATGAAATATCGTTTTGTATATTTGGGATATTTACATGGACTTATGCAATCTTTTGAGCGATGATGCCGGTGCGCATTTTTGATTCTCTCTTTTTGGTGTTCGGCGGACCGCATGGAGAGCTGGGTGCTGCCACCCGATACTTGAATCAGCGGTACACCATGCC
>CALXIC010000029.1 GCA_944388265.1 uncultured Clostridia bacterium
CATGGCTTTGCTGGAATCCGGATATGCAATGCCTTTTGCATCAAAGATGTCTTTGTTGTAGTACAGGATCGGGCAAACGATACAGGACTGAATGCCGTATACGCGGCCGTCCACCGTCATGATTTCACGAGCCGACGGAATGAAGTCGTCGAGCGAGAATTCTGCGTCGAAACGGTCGGTGATGTCCAAAAGAATGCCCGATTTTACATACTGACGGTACGCGTCTGCGCCAGCAAAGAAGCAGTCCGGAGCAGAACCGGAAGCGGCACTCGTCATAACTTTCGCGTTGTAGTCGTCGTTACCACCGGTAGGCGTATAAGTAACGGTGATGTTCGGATTCTGTTCCTGGAACGTTGCAATCCCGTTTTTAACAGCTTCCGTTTCCAGCGCCGAAGCTTCCCAGCCCATGAACGTCAGTTCCACTTTTTCACCAGAAGCAGCTTCGCCGCCTTCTTCCGTCGTGGTGGTTTCAGTGGAATCGGTGCCTTCCGTCGAATCCGTGGTCGTTCCGCCACCAGAGCAAGAGGCGAACGAAGCCAGCATAGCAACCGTCAATAATGATGCCCACAGTTTTTTCATTTGAAAATCCTCCTTTTGTTTATAATTTACCGAAACGAATTAGGGCCAAAACTTAGATGACAAAGAAAACTAAGAATATGCCAATTATTCATAATTTCTACATTTTCTTTGCCAATGCGTGCAAAATCTTTATCCGACGAATTTCAACAAAATCATTCTTGAAGAAACGAAAAAACTGTGCTATAATGACGATTGGTAATCAACAGCAACAAATTGTTTCGACAGTTTTTTGATTTCTTTCACAAGCGTTTCACGGAATTCATAAAATTTTGCAACAACCTTATGAATTTATATTACTTTTTTACAAAAACTTTTTCAACCCCAAAAACAGATATAAGGTGTGAATTTCTTATATGTTTTATTTTTTATCCAAAAATAAGTTTCAATTGCAACATATTTCTAGTGGAAAATTGGTGGCCTCCAGCGATTTTATTCATCCAAACCGCATCCTGGATACCTTTGTCATTTTGGTTGGTCTGCGCGGAAACATCTACATTACACAGGACGATCGAGAATTTGTTCTGTCCGCCAACAAGTTTTTGATCCTTTTTCCGGGGCATCATCACTATGGTACCAGACCTTCTTTGGAAGATGAAGACGTGACCTATTATTGGTGTCACTTCAAATTAACCGACAATTCCTTTCGTTTGCTGACCGAAGATGAAATCAGTCAGCGCTTCTTTTGGGAGCAGCACCGCCGCTCCAGCATCGTGTCCCCGCTGTCGGAATATTACCTGCTTCCGGAATTTGGAACGCTCTATTCCTCGGACCGTACGATGCTGATCTTTAATCAGCTTTTGGACATTGCCTACCGGGACACCTATTCCCCGCAAATTGCAAACTACGTCTTAAGTCTGTTGGCGATGGAGATTTCTCAGGAATTTTACACGCAATACGAAACATCCCGTCTGGTCTCCGACAAAACACATTACAATCTGATGGAAATCATGCAGTGGATTTCCCTTCACTACGAAGAAGATCCTTCCGTCAAAGACATCGCGGTATTATTCAATTACAACGCCGATTATCTATCCAGCGCTTTCAAGCGGTACACCGGGATGTCGTTGGTACGGTATATCAACAAGACAAAAATTGCAGCGGCAAAGAAATTACTGCTATCCACCAAAAATTCCATCAAAGAAATTGCTTTGCAATGCGGTTTTCATGATGATAAGCATTTTATGAAAGTGTTTAAGCAATTAGAAGAAGTAACCCCTTCCCAGTACCGCAGCGCATTTGCTTTCCGCCACACCAACAAAGAATAATTCTTTTTCAATCTTTCCTCGGTTCTTGAGCCTATGAACGTTCAAGAACCGGGGATTTTTCATACCGCTTTTTTCTTTATCCTCGCCTGCTGCTATTCCCTTTTGGAAAACATTTCCAGCTTGCCGCACTGTCCTTTTTGTGTTTTTTACTGTAAAATTATGGAAAAGATTTCCGATTTGTTTTCAGGAGGGTTCATGATGAAATCAACAGTGTACGGTTACGTTCGAGTTTCTACCAAAGAACAGTGCGAAGAGAGACAGCTTCTCGCACTCAAAGAATTTCCGGTTCTTAAAACCAACATCTATATGGATAAACTCAGCGGAAAAGATTTCAACCGCCCGCAATACCGGCGATTGTTGAGAAAACTAAAACCGGATGACACCCTTGTTGTCAAGTCCATCGACCGGTTGGGGCGCAACTATGAAGAAATTTTGGAACAATGGCGAATCATTACCAAAGACAAACAGGTCAATATTGTCGTATTGGACATGCCGCTTTTAGACACCAGACAAACGGGAAAGGATTTGACCGGCACCTTTGTTGCCGACTTGGTACTGCAAATCCTTTCCTATGTGGCACAGGCCGAACGGGAAAATATCCGACAGCGGCAAATGGAAGGCATCGCTGCTGCCAAACTGCGCGGCGTACGGTTTGGCCGTCCAAGAAAACCAATCCCGCCGGAATTTGAAGAAATCAACGCCGCTTGGAAAAACAAACAAATCACCTCCCGGCAGGCGGCCCGCCAACTGGGTATTGCGCAGGACACCTTTCTCCGCTGGTCCAACGGAAAATAAAAGCATAGAATAAACACCCAAAGAAAGATTTTCATACATCCATCCCACTGCCAGAAAAACAAAAAATACCGAAAACCCCAAGGATAGGGTTCTCGGTATCCGAGCACAAAACAATCGAGCAAAAAATGCTGAAAGTCCGTATCAAACCAGCACAACAGGCATTACGCACACGTGCGGTTATTTTTTGCTGTCCAAATAAGCCTGGATTTTTGCCAGCACTTCGTCCACTTCCAAGCCATGAACTTCGCAAGCCATTTCCAGCGATTCGCCAATCGAAGACGGGCAGCCAACACAGTGCATCCCGCATTCCATCAGCACATAAGCAATTTCACGGTCGTAACGCAGCATTTCGCCCATCGTGGTTTCTTTTGTAATCGTCATATTCGTTCTCCTTTTCGCAAACTGAAAAACAGTGATTTCTTTTCCTTGCCGAACTCCGGCAGTTCTATTATACCAAGTTTCTGCAAAAACACAAGTATTTTACTGGTTTTCTTCCAAACGCAGCAGCTCTTCTACCGATTTTCTTTTGGGTGCCTGAGGCGTTTCGTTCGGATAGCCCGCCGCAATCAACGCCGCTACCGTCTCCTGTTCGGGCAGATGGATGCGTTTGGCAATTTCGTCCTCCTCAAAAATCCCTAAAATGACTGTCCCCACGCCATAGGCAGAGGCTGCCAAACAAAATGTCTGTGCCGCAATCCCGGCATCAAACATCTGCCAGCGATCGCCCTTCGATGTGCTGAAGGAACCGTCTCTTTCGTAACCGCACCGTCCGTTTTGATAACTCAAAACAACCAAGGACGGACAATTTCGAAGAATCTCTGCATTATGTTCAAATCCCATGACCGCCGCCGACGCAAGCTCGTCGATCTTCTCACGAGCGCGCAGCACCGTATAACGGCAAATCTGTGTATTTTTCCACGAAGGCGCATACGAAGCTGCCGATACAATCTCCTGCCACACTTCATCCGGCACCGGCTGGTCGGTAAACGACCGAATGCTCCGGCGTTCTTTTATCCCGCGAATCATTTCCATGTTATACCCTTCCTTTTTCAAAGGTTTTACCCTTGCAGTTTCTTCGTTCCAGCAAAAGGCTTATTCTTCCGCCGCTTCGACGATTTGCGAGCGGTCCTCTGTCATCTGTACTTCTACGGTTTTGCTTTCTTCCAAGCCGTTTTCATCCATATGGAAAATTTCAAGCTCAACCATGTCCCCCGCTTCTTTTCCTTCGAGTGCCTGGGTCACCCCCTCGGAATCTGTCGTTTCAATGCCGTCGATGGACAAGATGATGTCCCCCGGAACCACTTTTCCATAGGCATCGGAAGATTCTTCTACTGAAATGACGCGAATACCGCTGGGAATGCCGGTTTTTTCGATGATCACGTCGCTGATCGCCTGATAGCGCAGCCCGATGCGCACCCGGCCAGTCACATAACCGTGCTCTGCAATATCGTTTAAAATCGTCTGTGCATTTTGGGACGGAATAGCAAACCCAATTCCCTCAAAACTGGTTTCTACAATTTTCGACGACACGACACCGACAACCTGTCCGGCGCTGTTTAGCAACGCTCCGCCGGAGTTGCCCGGATTCACCGCCGCATCGGTTTGCATCAGCGTCATCGTGCCGTTTTCGGTGTCGACTTTACGATCGATCCCGGAGATGATGCCGCTGCTCATACTGCTTGCCAGCATTTCCCCGCTGGGATTCCCGATCACATAAGCGGTATCGCCCACCTCGCACGAGGCGGAATCGGCGAACTCGGCCGGCTGAAGTCCCTCGGCCTCCACACGAATGAGCGCCAAGTCGCTCTCCACATCCGCCCCTAAAAATTCTGCTTCCAATACCTCTCCGGTACGCGGAAACGTCACTTCAATGCGGCTGGACGCTTTCCCTTCCAGATTGGTAATGACATGGGCATTGGTCAGCAAATACCCGTCTTCCGAAAGAATGATCCCGCTTCCCGAAGAGAAAAGCTGTTCCATCCCGTAAGCATCTTGCTCATAGGTCTGGATGCCCACGACCGAAGGCGAAACCTGTTGGTATACTTTCCCTGCGGAGAGCACCTCCTCGCTCGCCGGAACCAGTTCCACGACAGTCGAACGATCCGCCTTGGCAGAGGGTGCATTCTGATCATCCTTTTTTTGTGCAGAGGAAACGATCTTTTCCTCCTCAGTTTTCGGCTCAAAAGCATCCAGCACGACATGATCGAGAGGTTCCACCATTTCACTGAAAGTACTCATGCCAAACATGCCCAAAGACAACACCGCCAGCACTCCGACGACGCCCAGCACCACCGGCCAAAAACGTCCCGATTTTGCCGGTTTTTGGCCTGATTCCTGCTGTGAAACGGGCGGTTTTTTAAAACCGTCCTTCGGCTCCTTCCAGTTTTGCGGTTGTGTCATAGATGATTACTCCTTTGTCTCTTTTGGTTTGCGAATCTTGGATGTATTTTTCGAAAGCTGCAGCGTGAACAAGAATTCACAGTATTCTCCCTGTACGCTCTTCACAATGATATCCCCGCCATGCAGGTGAACAATCGAACGCACGATATAAAGCCCGAGTCCGACGCCGTTTTTATCCAGCCCGCGGGAACGGTCCGTTTTATAAAAACGGTCAAATACATGCGGAATTTCCTCTTTGCTCAGTCCCATACCCGAATTCTTGACCCCGATCATCACCGAGTTGCCGGACGCCTTTTCAAATTCAAATTCCAGATAGCCGTTTTCATTGCTGAATTTGATGGCGTTTTCCGTCAGGTTATAAACCACCTGATGAATCAGTTCCTGGTCCGCATGCACCATCACTTTTTCGTGATCCAAACCGCGTACGTCCAGTCCTTTGGCGTTGATCTGGCCTTCCAGGCTAAACAGCACCTGGCAGATGGTATCGATCATATCAAACGATTCCAGATTGAGTTCCATCTCGCCCGCTTCAATACGGGAAAGGTTGAGCATCGAACGCACCAGGCGTGACAGACGCTTCACCTCTTCCGACACGATGCGCAAATAATGGTTTTGCTGAGACGGCGGAATGGTTCCGTCCAAAATGCCGTCGATGAACCCGCCGATCGTCGTCATCGGCGTTTTCAGTTCGTGCGACACATTTGCCACAAAGCTGCGGCGTGTGGTTTCCAAGGTGGAAAGCGACTGCGCCATATTGTTGAGCGCCATCGCAAGCTGCCCGACTTCGTCGTACACATCCACCGACAGCCGACGGGAGAAATCCCCGTTTCCAAATTCCTGCGCTGCCGTAGCCATTTCACGCAAAGGACGCACCATCTGCTCCGTAACAAAATAGATGATGACCATCGACATCAAAAAGACACCGACTGCCGCCATCAAATACATGCGAAGAATATCCTCCATAAAGCTCTTGAGCGGCACGGTGGATTCCATGGAGCTGAACACATAGCCCAGCGGTTTTTCATCCTCGGTCTGGATGAGTTTCGCGACCGTATAGTGATGATCCGAATAAATACCGCCCAAAAGCCCCATTTCCCGATACGTATGATCCGGACTTTCCAAAATGGATTTCAAGAGCGACACGGAAAGGACTTGATCGGTATGGGTGCAGGGTTTGGTTTCCGTGCAGTAAAGCACCCGGCCGTCCAGATCCACCAAAAACAGGCTGGAGTCCACCGCACTGGAAAGCACCTCGCAGTAGCTTTGCAGATACACGTTCGAAGCAGCGGTGGACAAATCGTCGTAAGCGAGCGCCTCCGTCATGGTATCCGCTTTTTTGACGCTGCTTTCCAACAGCTCATATTTTTCCGATTTCACATATTGAAAGGAAAAGAGCATCAGCACCACGCCAAGCACCACAATGCAAACGGTAATCAGCGTCGCACAGATCCTGAAATATTTTTTGAATATACTTTTTTGCATAGAAAAGACCTCTTCGCAATGCAGAAAAGAACAGGGCGTACAGAAGATCCGGTACGCCCTGAACGTTTACTTATTCATTGACTTCAAATTTATAGCCGACGCCCCAAACTGTTTTCAGCGACCACTGGTCGGAAACGCCTTCCAGCTTTTCACGCAGCCGCTTGACATGCACATCAATTGTGCGGGAATCCCCGTAATATTCAAATCCCCAAACCTCATCCAAAAGCTGATCTCTGGTGTAAACACGGTTCGGGTGGGATGCCAGATGGAACAGCAATTCCAGTTCTTTCGGCGGAGTATCCACCACTTTGCCGTCCACTTTCAGTTCATAGCGCGTCATATTGACCGACAGCTTGTCGTAATTGACTTCTTTGATTTCTTCTTCCTTGGCGCTGGAACCAATGCGGCGCAAGACCGCTTTGATACGCGCAACCACCTCTTTGGTGTCAAACGGTTTCACCACATAGTCGTCCGCGCCCAATTCAAGACCCAGCACTTTATCAAAGGTTTCACCCTTCGCGGTAAGCATAATGATCGGTACATTGGATTTTTTGCGCACTTCACGGCAAACCTGCCAGCCATCCAGCCCCGGCAGCATAATATCCAACAAAATCATATCGGGATTTAAGGCGTTGAATTTTGCAAGCGCTTCTTCCCCGTCATGGGAAAGAACCACGGTATATCCTTCTTTTTCCAAATACAAACGAAGCAATTCACAAATATTTTTATCGTCGTCAACCACTAAAATTTTACCAAGCGACATGAAAACCCTTCTTTCCAACGGCAGCGATGCGTACACGATGCTCTAAGATCAAATTTCATTAAAATCATTATACCGCAATTTGGCAAAAATAAGTGAACAGACTTTGAATCTTTTTTCTTTTTTTCACAAGTTTCATAGAAATTCCTGCAAAATTCGGCAAAAAATGAACGTCCCTTCCCCTCAAAAGAGATTTACATTTTCTATAAAGTCCGGTATAATAGAACTATTCAGGATTTTTTCTCGGAAATGAGGTTATTTTGTATGAAATTAGGCATGGTTGGCTTGCCGAACGTCGGCAAGAGCACCCTTTTTAACGCACTGACCAACGCAGGTGCAGAATCGGCAAACTATCCGTTTTGCACCATCGAACCGAATGTCGGCGTCGTCTCTGTTCCGGACGAACGGCTGGATTTTCTGGCTCAAATGTATCAGCCGAAAAAATTCACGCCGGCTGTCTTGGAATTCGTGGACATTGCGGGGCTGGTAAAAGGCGCTTCCAAAGGCGAAGGTCTGGGCAACAAGTTTTTGGCCGACATCCGCGAAGTGGACGCCATTGTACACGTTGTCCGCTGCTTTGAAGACGGAAACATCGTCCATGTGGACGGCAGCATCGGTCCGAAGCGTGACATCGAAACGATCAATCTCGAACTGATCTTTGCGGACTTGGAAATCTTGGAACGCCGTCTTTCCAAAGCAGTCAAAGCGGCCAAAGCCGACAAAAAAATGCAAAGCGAAGTGGACTTTTTGCAGCGTCTGATGGCCTATCTGGAAGAAGGCAATTCGGCACGCGGTTTTGACTTCACCGAAGAAGAAGCGGAAATGATCAAATATACGCCGCTGCTTTCCAACAAACCGATCATCTATGCCGCAAACCTCTGCGAAGACGATTTTGCGGGTGATCTCGATCAAAACCCCTTCCTCCAGGAAGTGCGCGAAATCGCCGAAGCGGAAGGCGCTGCAGTGCTGCCGATCTGTGCCAAACTGGAAGAAGAAATGGCCGACATGGAACCGGAAGACAAAGAAATGTTTTTGGCAGAACTCAACCAGACGGAATCCGGTTTGGACCGCATCATCAAAGAAGGCTATTCGCTCTTGGGCTTGATCTCGTTTTTGACCGCCGGTTCGGACGAATGCCGCGCCTGGACCATCACCAAAGGGACGAAAGCACCCCGCGCAGCCGGCAAAATTCACACCGACTTTGAACGCGGCTTCATCCGCGCTGAAGTCATCAGCTTCGATGATCTGAAAGAATGCGGCTCGATGGCTGCCGCCCGTGAAAAAGGCCTGCTTCGTTTGGAAGGCAAAGAATACGTGATGCAGGACGGCGACATTGTCAACTTCCGCTTCAACGTATAATCAACTCTAAAATCCTATGCAAACAATCCGTGCAGATTTGTCCGCTTTTGTGGATAGATCTTTGCACGGATTTTTGTTATACTGAACGGGACAAAGGGGGCGTTTTGATGAGTTTAGGAAATCATCTATTCCAAGCACGCAAGAAAAGCGGGCTTTCTCAGGAAAAAGTGGCGGAAAAGCTTGGCGTCAGCCGGCAGACCATCTCCAAATGGGAAACCGATGAAACCATTCCCGATATTTGCCAATGCAAACGGCTATCCGTTCTCTATCACGTATCGCTGGACGAACTGATCGACTTTGATCCCGAACAAAAGGAAATGGAAGAAATAATCGAGAAAACCAGCGAAGAAACACAGGCAAAAATCAACTGGAACAAAGTTTGGGGCAAAAAATATCCCGTGCTGACGACCTATCAGCAGGAGGTTCGCATCGAAGATTATGCACCCAAACTGTGCGCCATGCTCGATCAGTTAAGGGAAAATTACGGCTACAGCGAGGTTGACGCCTGTTTGGTGCTCAAAGACATCCTGGCTCATACCTGGAAGCAAAAACAAAAATAATCGCATGGGGCGGCAGATGCTAACATCTGCCGCCCCGTTTTCCTGTGATTTCCAATGGCCAATTCCAAAAAACCGTTGACTATACTTACCGTTCGGTATATAATACAGCAAGAGAGATTTCCCTGCTGCCATTTGCGGGGGTTTGGAGGATTTACCATGTGGTATGAAGAAAGCATCATTTATCAGATTTATCCTTTTGGCTTTTGCGGTGCACCGTCGGAAAACGATGGCATGACCGTTTCGCGCATTCGAAAAGTGCTCGACTGGATTCCCCACTTAGAAAAATTGGGAATCACCGCCGTTTACTTTTGTCCGATCTGGCAATCCGACCGCCACGGATACGATACCCGCGACTTCCGCACGCTGGACTGCCGGTTGGGCACCAACGAGGATTTGAAAGACGTCTGCAAAGCACTCCACGATCATGGCATCCGCGTCATTCTTGACGGGGTATTCAACCACGTCGGCCGGGGATTTTGGGCTTTTCAGGATTTATTGCACCAGCGGGAAGCATCCCCTTACCGCGACTGGTTTCATCAAGTCAATTTCTGGGGCGACAACGAATATCAGGACGGGCTTTCCTACGAAGGATGGGAAGGACATCAGGAACTGGTCAAACTCAATTTGTATCACCCGGACGTGGTGCGGTATCTGCTGGACTGTGTCGGATACTGGATCGACGAATTTGACATCGACGGGCTGCGCCTCGACGTGGCATACAGTCTGCCCCATCCGTTTATGCAGGAACTGCGCCGCTTTACCGATGCCAAAAAGCAGGACGTTTTCTTAGTAGGTGAGATGATTCACGGCAATTACCAGCAGCTGATGAACGGCGAACTGCTGCACAGTGTGACCAACTATCAGGCACACAAAGGGTTCTGGTCGAGCTTTAATTCCGAAAATCTGTTTGAAATCAATTACACCCTCAACCAGCAATTCAACGAACAATTCCCCCACGCGCATCCGCTGAATTTCTTGGACAATCACGACGTCAACCGCATTGCCAGTGTGCTCAATCACCCCGAACATCTGCCGTTGGTGTATGCACTGTTATTTGCAGCACCGGGTATTCCCTGCATCTACTACGGCAGCGAGTGGGGCGTTTTGGGTACACGAACCCGCGAAAGCGATGCCGCCCTGCGCCCGTGTTTTGATCACCCCGAAGAAAATGAACTCACAGCCCTTCTGGCAAAACTTTCCGATTTGCATCGAAGTCATCCGGCTTTCATTTACGGCAATTATCAAAAAGTCTTTTTGACCAACAAACAAATCGTTTTCGCACGCCAGACGGGAGAAGAAACCATCCTCTGCGCCATCAACCTGGATCGGGAAGATTTTTACGCCTCGTTCTCTTACCATGCTCCGCATGCAGTCGATCTGCTGACCGACAACACGATGGATGTCACAAACGGCTGTCTCCTGCCCGCTTATTCGGTACAGTATCTGAAATGCAATTCTTAAACACACTGCCAAAGCGAGGACTTTCTATGAAAAATGAAAACCGCAGAGAGGCTCTTTTGGCCTGCGCATTGACCCTCTTTTCGGAAAAAGGTTTTGACTCGGTAGGCGTGGCTCAAATCGCTGAAGAGGCTCAAGTCACCAAGCCCACCTTATATTATTTTTTTAAAAGCAAGGAAGGCTTATTTCAAGCGATCTTGGACACCTACTACCAGCCGTTAAATGATGAGCTGCGCCATGCCGCCGAGTACGACGCCCGGCCGAAAGAATATTACGACGACGTCTATCCCACGCTAAAGGCCGTCGCACAGACGTATTATGCCTTTGCCCAAGCACACCCCGAGTTTTTCCGCTTGTTTTTATCGCTCATTTTTTCTCCACCCACGGCATCGGTCACCGAATGGACCGCCCCCTATGAAAAAGAGCAATACGACATTTTATCGGAAATGTTTGAAAAGATTCTGACCACACACCAAAATCTCAAGGGAAATGAACGGCGGTTTGCTCGT
>CALXIC010000030.1 GCA_944388265.1 uncultured Clostridia bacterium
CGTTTCCTTTTCTTTGGAGAATGATGCTGTTTGCTTTTTTAGCACCTTTGCCTCAAAAACAGGCGAAAATGGTAAAATTTTCAACAGATAAGTTTATTATAACAAAACTTTTCGTTTTCTGCAATAAAAATAGGTTGCGGTTTTTGTTGCGAAATATGTATAATTTAGAAATTACAATTCATATATTATTAACAAAATTAACGCGTTAATTCATAAATCATTGACAAAAAGCTTTCACAGTGTTAGGATATTTCCTGTAAGTAACCGGTTACATAGACTGTTCTATGAAAAAATTGTGAAAACCAGGGGGACAGAGTATGAAGAAAAACGCCATGGCAAAAGTCATTGCATTGGGGCTTAGTACTGCAATGCTGATGACCATGCTGACGGGATGCCGTTTCGGGTTTGCGAGCAACCCGGACGATCCGAACGAAGTAGAGGAAACAGAACCGATCGATACTTCCGTCGATACTTTTGAGTACGATTCGTCGCTGGAAGGCACGTCGATCACCCTTTTGAACTCCAAGGCGGAAATTCAGACGGCGCTTCAGCAAATGGGCGACGAATTCGAAAAGAAATCGGGCGTTCATGTCGAAGTCATGCCGGTCACCGACGGTGATTCGCCGTACACCAAGGTGGTCAGCTTGTACAACTCCGGCAATCCGCCCACGCTGGCAATTCTGGATACCACCGACGTCATCGCGCTTGCCGAAGAAAAGGCTGCCGATCTTTCGGATGAAGCCTGGACTGCGGAAGCAGAAGGCTATCTGACCGAAGTCAACGGCAAGGTCTACAGCTTCCCGCTCTGTATCGAAGGGCGCGGCATCATTTACAACAAGACGGTCATCGAAGAAGCATTGGGCGAAACCTTTGATCCGAATTCGCTTCAGACGCTCGATGACTTTGTAGCACTTTTGGACCGTCTGGTCGCAGCTGGGATCGAAAAACCGGTCTCCCTGGCAAAAGAAGACTGGTCGCTGGGCGCGCATCATCTGCAGTACATCTATGAATTGTATGACGGTACGTCCGACGGCGCCGCACAGGTCATCGATGAAATCAAGAGCGGCGAACTGGATTTGAACACCTACGACCGTATGTCCGAATTTTTGGATATGTTCGATGTGCTCAAAAAATACAATGTTGCCAATGGCGACCCGCTGGGTGCGGACTACGACGAAATGGCAATCGACCTCGTGGACGGCAAAACCGCATTCTGGTTCAACGGCAACTGGGCTTGGCCGAACATGGAAGAAGCCGATGCGGAAAAAGACGATGAATACGGCTTCCTTCCGTACTTTGTCAACAACGATCCGGACGACTTTGCAAACTCCATGATCCAGGCTTCTCCGTCGAAGCAGGTCATGCTCGACCGCATCTATGCAACCGAAGAAGAATCGGCAGCAGCAAAAGAATTCTTGAACTGGATTGTTTACAGTGAAATCGGACAGCAGATGTTGGTCAAAACCAGCAACATCATTCCGCCTTTCCAAAACAACCCCTATGAACCGGCAGACCCGCTCAGCCGCGACATTTACAACCGCGTGCATGAGGGTACCGCGTTCAACGCTTCGGCGATCGTGCCCAACGACCATTGGGCAGTGCTCGGCGCAGCGATGCAGAAATATCTGGCCGACCGCAGCGACCGTGAAGAACTGATCGCTTCGATCGAAGAATATTGGGCGGAACAGAAATAAGGAGGAACCGTAATGAGAGGGAAAAACGGAGGAAAAGACTTCCTCGTGTTTGCATTGCCCGGTTTGTTTTGTTTCGTTGCAGTGGTCATCGTTCCGTTTATCTACGGTGTGTATCTGACGTTGACCGACTGGGACGGTGTTTCTCAGGACAAAAACTTTGTGGGATTGCAGAATTTTGCAGCGGTCATCAGAGATAAACAGTTTTGGTCTTCGCTGCTCTTGACATTCAAATACGTCATCTTTGTGGTAATCATCGTAAATGTGCTGGCATTCGGCATTGCATATCTTTTGACCCGCGGCATGAAAGGCCAGAACTTCTTCCGTGCCGGGTTCTTCACCCCGAACCTCATCGGCGGTATCGTCTTGGGGTACATCTGGCAGTTCGTCTTCTCCCGCGTGTTCGTAAGCGTTGGAGAAGTCACCGGCTGGGGACTGTTTGAAGTTTCGTGGCTGTCGAAACCGAACATGGCGTTTGCAGCGCTGGTTCTGGTGTCGGTATGGCAGCTGTCCGGTTATATGATTCTGATCTACGTCGCAGGCTTCATGGGCTTGAGCGACGACGTGATGGAAGCCGCCAGCATCGACGGCGCAAGCGGTTTTGTCAAACTCAAAAACATGATCATTCCGCTCATGATGTCTTCCATCACCATCTGCCTCTTCCTGACGCTGTCGAGAGCGTTCATGGTGTACGACGTCAACTTGTCGTTGACGGCGGGCGCTCCGTACGGCACGACCGAAATGGCTGCAATGCACGTCTATGAAAAGGCGTTCACTTCGAGACAGTTCGGTGTTGGTCAGGCAGAAGCGTTGATCCTCTTCATCATCGTCGCCATCATTAGCGGCGCTCAGGTATACTTTACCAAACGTCAGGAGGTGGATGCATAATGCAAAACAGCAAAAACAGCAATGTCATCGGCGGCACCAAAAAACGGGTGACCGACGCGCTGTCCATGGTGGTGCTCATCATTGTCTTTTTGGCATATATGTTCCCGTTCATCATGGTGGTCATCAACTCCCTGAAAGAAAAACGCGACATCATCAAGAGCCCGTTCTCCTGGCTCTTCACCATCAAAGGCTTGTCGTTTGACAACTTTGTCAAGGCATTCACCCAGATGGACTTCCCCCGCGCCATCCAGAACTCGCTGTTCATCACGATTCTGGCAACGGTGTTTGTCACCCTGCTGGCTGCTATGCTGGCATACTACATTGTGCGCCACAACAACGGCGTGTCGAAAGTAACGTTTGCGGCGATGGTCGCTTCGATGATCATCCCCTTCCAGGCGATCATGATTCCGCTCGTGAGCATCTACGGCGGTACGCTCAATGTGCTCAACCATCGTGTGACGCTGATCTTCATGCATGTCGGTTTTTCGATGGCCATGTCGGTCTTCCTGTTCCACGGCTTTATCAAAGGCAATGTGCCGATCGCGATTGAAGAAGCGGCATATATCGACGGCTGCACCAATGTGCAGACCTTCTTCCAGATCGTATTTCCGCTGCTCAAGCCGATCATTTCGACCATCGTCATCTTGAACTCGATGGCGTTCTGGAACGACTACCTGCTGCCGTCGCTGGTATTGACGGATAAAAACCTGTTCACCCTTCCGCTGTCCACCTACAGCTTCTACGGCACCTATTCGGCGGACTACGGAACCATCATGGCGGGACTTTTGCTGTGCATCATTCCGATTCTGGTGCTTTATGTAGCGCTTCAGAAACAGATCATCGGCGGTGTGGTGTCCGGCGCGGTAAAATAAGAAACCATTTTTGGAAAGGTTTCAGGTCTTCCGCGGGTTTCGCAAGCGGCGCGGATCTTGTTCTTCCGTGTAATCGATCGGGAGCCTGTGCAATCGGGCTCCCGATTTTTTTATCTATGTCAAGAAAGGGAGAAATTTCTTCCTTTCTTGTTTCGCAATTCGTTTAAGAGGATGGAATTAGTATGATGAAAGATACGCTTCATTTAAAAGCACCGGGCAACTGGATCAACGACCCCAATGGGTTTATCTATTACCGTGGGGAATATCATTTGTTTTATCAGCATTTTCCCTATGCGCCCCGCTGGGGCACCATGCACTGGGGGCACGCCGTGAGCCGTGACCTGGTGCATTGGGAGCATCAGGGCGTTGCGCTTTTCCCGACCAAGAGCTACGATCAAAATGGCGTCTTCTCAGGCAGTGCGATGGAAGTGGACGGAAAGCTGCGCCTGTATTTTTCGGCGGTGCGCTATCTTGCCGCCAATCCGGAGGATATCCACTGCGCCGACGGCGATGCGTTTGTCACCAGTCAGGCGATGATCGTTTCGCCCGACGGCAAAACCTTCGACAACTTCGGACAAAAACGGCAGATCATTCCGGTGCTGGAGGATGCCGCCATCGGAGACGCCAAAGATACCCGCGACCCCAAGGTTTGGAAAACCAAAGACGGCTACGCGATGATTTTGGGAAGCACGGGACCGGATCAGACGGGTCGTGCGCTGATTTTTCACAGCACGGACGGCGAACACTGGAGCTATCAAAATCAGTATCGTTCCCCGGCGTTTGGTAAGATGCTCGAATGTCCCGACCTGTTTGAGGTGGACGGTCAGTGGGTGCTCGTCGGTTCGCCGATGGGTGCGCGCCGCACCGGTGTGCAGTATTACGATCAGGCAAAATGTGCGCCGGTAGCGTTTGAGGAAGAAACCGGAACGCTCTCGCTGCAAGGGGATTTTCGCATTCTCGACGACGGACGCGATTTTTATGCGCCGCAGACCACCCTCGACGAAGAGGGCCGTCGGGTGATGATCGCCTGGATGCGCATGCCGCGCCCGGTCGAGACATCGGCCGACGGACGCGGTGCGTGGAACGGCATGATGACCCTGCCGCGGGTGCTTCACTGGAAAGACGGCTGGCTGTATACCAGCGTGCATCCGGCGGTGGACGCCTTGTTTACCAAGCCGGTTGCGTTGCAGGATGTGGCGTTTGACAAACCCTTCCGGCTCAAGGCGAAGCTTTCGGAGGGCGATGCGCTCAACGTCTGCGGTTACCGTATCCGGGTGGAAAACGGCTGCATTGCGGGCGACCGCAGCGACGTGTTCGACGGCATCGAGGGCTATTCCCTCACGGCGAAAACGCCCGCAGTGGAAGGAACCACCGCAGCGCTGGACATTTTTGTCGATTCCCATGTGATTGAAATTTATATCGACGGCGGATGGCATGTCTTAAGCCACGTCATCTACGGTGCCAAACCGGTGCTGGAAGGCGCTTTTGACAGCGTATGGACGATGGACGGCGAGGTGTAAGCGCCGCTTACTGATCTTGAAGAAGGAGCGAGGAATATGATAGATCTGACGACCATTGGTGAAATTCTGATTGACCTGACCCAGACGGGCAGAAACGAACAAAACGTGCCGCTCTTTGCGGCAAATCCGGGCGGCGCGCCCGCCAACGCTGCGGTAGCGGCGGCAAAGCTGGGCGCCAAAACGGCCTTCATCGGCAAAACCGGACGCGACGGCTTTGGCAGCTATCTGGCGGAAGCGCTGGCCGAAAACGGCGTACTGACGACGGGGCTTTGCACCGACGAAGCGCCCACCACCATGGCGGTGGTCACCCTTTCCGAAACGGGGGAACGCTCGTTTCGCTTTGTGCGGGGTGCGGACGCGAAGCTCGCTCCCGAAGACGTGAATCTCAGCCTGTTGGATGACAGCAAGGTGCTGCATTTCGGCTCGGTCAGCCTGACCGAAGGAACGGCGCGTTCCGCGACGATCTATGCTGCCAGAGAGATGCGTGCCCGCGGCAAATTGGTCAGCTACGACCCCAACTACCGCGATACTCTTTGGAAAAGCGAAGAGGAAGCGGTGGAATGGATGCGCGCACCGCTGCCGTATGTCGATCTGATCAAATTGTCCGAAGAGGAACTGCCGCTCTTGACCGGTACGGACGATCCGCAGGTGGGCAGCCGTCATCTGGAAGCGCAGGGGATTTCGCTGGTGTTGGTCACGCTCGGCAGCAAAGGCGCGTTTTACCGTTTTCAGGGTAAAACCGGCCTGGTGCCGCCCTATCCGGTGAAGGTGGTCGATACCAACGGGGCCGGCGATACCTTCCTGGGCGCGTTGATGAGCAAACTCGCTGCCCGGGGCGAACATCCGCTCGAAGGACTGACGATCGAAGAACTCGAAGAAGCACTGGCGTTTGCCAACCGTGCGGCGGCTATCACCTGTTCGCGCAGCGGTGCCATTCCCGCGATGCCCACGCTCGAAGAAATGCAGTAAGGAGGACGTTTGGATGAAATCTGCAAAGAAGAAAAAACCGACGGCTGCCAAAAAACCGGCAGCATCTAAAAAAGCTACGACCAAAACAACAGCACCTGCTGCAGAAGCGATCGTCCAAATGACGGAAGAACTCACCGCACAGAAACCGGCAGAAACCGCAGGGAAAGAAACGGTTTCTCCGGCGGCGAAAACCAAACCGGCGGCCAAATCGTCCAAGAAGGCTGCTGCGACCGAAAAACCCAAAGCGGCAAAAGCAAAAACGGAATCGAAAAAAGAAAAACAGGCCACCGAAGAACCAAAAGCGGAACCGGTTGAAGTAAAACAGGTCACCGAAGAACCGAAAGCGGAACCGGCAGAAGCAAAACAGGTCACCGAAGAACCGAAAGCAGAGCCGGTGGAAGCAAAAGAAACGCCGGAAGAGGTGTTTGAACGCCGCTTGGCGCGCCATTACGACGAATTGAAATGGCTTTACTGTGAACTTTATCACGGCAATATGCAGGCGTTTGACTATTTTGTCAGCGTGCTTCGCCGCAGTTATGACGAACGGAAACCCGAACTGCGCGCGCAGGATGCCCGCCGCGAAGCCGATCCGGATTGGTACCGCCGCCGCGATCTGCTGGGCATGATGCTTTACACCAACGCCTTTGCAGGAAATCCGCGCGGCGTGGAGGAAAAACTACCGTATTTGCAGGAAT
>CALXIC010000031.1 GCA_944388265.1 uncultured Clostridia bacterium
AACCCGGAGAGCGCCAAAAGCCCAATCAAGTTCGGCAAAACCATCAGCCCGTTAAACATATCGGACAGATTCCATACGAGATCCACTTTCAGCATGGAACCGACAATGATAAAGCAAACCACAATCACGGCATACACCTTGGCTGCTTTTTTGCCGAAAAGCGCTTTCACGTTGGTTTCACCAAAGAAATACCAGCCGATAATCGTGGAAAACGCAAAAAAGAACATACAAATAGCGACAAATGCATTGCCAAACGAACCGAATGCCTGATTGAACGCCGCCTGCGCCAGCGCGGTTCCCTGCAGTTTACCGGTAACCGGCTCCAACATACCAGAAGTCAGAATGACCAGCGCGGTCATCGTCAACACGACAAAGGTATCGATGAATACGCCGATCATGGCAACAACACCCTGATCCTGCGGTTTTTCTACTTTTGCCATTGCATGTGCATGAGGAGTAGACCCCATCCCGGCTTCGTTCGAGAACAAACCGCGCGCCACGCCATAGCGCATCGCCTGCTGAACCCCCAAACCGAGTGCTCCGCCGAACATCGCTTTTGGATTGAACGCGCAGACAAAAATCGACTGGAAAGCTCCCAGCAAAGCATCATGATTGATGCACAAAATCACGAGGCATCCAATGATATAAAAGAACGCCATAATCGGAACGATTTTTTCGGTAAAGGAAGCGATTCGGCTCACACCTCCGATAAAAATGAAGGCTGCAATTACCGCACAAAGAATGCCAATCGCAAATTTCGGCACGCCAAACGCTGTATGAAACGCATCACCGATCGAGTTGGACTGCACCATATTTCCCATAAAGCCAAGCGCAAGAATGATGGCAACCGAGAAAAAGCCGGCTAAAAATTTGTCGAAATTATTTTGGAACGCCGCTTTGATGTAGTAAATCGGGCCGCCGGTCACCTGACCGTCTGCATCGGTTGTTTTATATTTTTGCGCCAATACCGCTTCGGAATAGATCGTGCTCATGCCAAAAAAGGCAGAAACCCACATCCAAAAAATAGCGCCGGGGCCGCCGGAATAAAGGGCGGTAGCACAACCGGTGATATTGCCGGTTCCAACCTGTGCCGCAATAGCGGTGGTCAGCGCCTGAAATTGGCTCATGCCCTCTTTGCCGGCCTTTGCACCTTTGAGAGAAAAGCCGCGAAACAGGCGGCGCATCCCCTCGCCAAATTTCCGAACCTGCACAAAACGTAAACGAATGGTAAAATAGATTCCCGTTGCCACCAGCAGGAAAAGCAACGCATAATCCCAGAGCACCGTATTGACGGCGCCAACAATTTGCTCAATGATTTCCATATCCTCTACTTACTCCTTCTTTTCGCGACGACAAATAAAAAGAGCCAAACCGCACACACGATTTGGCTCTAAAAAAGCGGGGCAGAAAACGACCGAGATCTTTGGATCTCGGTCGAACATCCACGTTCTTTTACTCTGTCTTTTTGCCTGAGAGATTGATACGAAACCTGCTGTCCTCGCACCTTGCACCTTCGGCCTCCCCCGATGGAGGGGACTTCTCCAGAGCCGCATCCATCCACAGTCCTCATTTCGATTCACGAAACACCTGAGAGTTTTGCTCCTTCGGTAAGCCGGTTGACTTTTTCCTGCAGACTTCATTTGTCGATTCACGTTGTTCTATGGGTATTACTATATCACAAGGACAAGTGTTTGTCAAGAAGAAACACTTTCGTCCATGGGAATGGAATTGGCGGAAATTTCTGTGATGGAAATGCAGTCGGCGGCAACTTCCTGTTCGGACAAGATGATACTCTTAATCTGTGCGGCCTGTTCGGCAGTCAGACCATCCGTCTCGACCACAACGCTGGCATTGTCTTCACTCAGATAAGCCAAACAGTTTTCAAAACCCTTGGCGCGGATCAGATTTTCAATTTGATCCTCTTTATCGGACTGTTCGGTGAGTTCCACAATTTTTGCGGTAGCCTGTGCCGCCGCTTCACTGGAAACATCCACCTCTGCTAAAACCGCTTTGACCGTTTCCACCGATTCATCCCGGCTCTTTTCCCGTTCGAGTGCCGCTTGTGTAAAATAGGTGGAGGCATCTTCAGCATCGCCGTTCACGAGCTGTGCTTCTCCATAGACTTTTTGATCTCCATCCGCATCCTCAGAAGATTCTGCGGAAAGCTCTCCCGTGGTTTGCGTCAAATCCTCCTGTGTGCCGGCGTACCAATAATTCAAATAGACGGCACCCCCAAGTAACACCACCAAAGCAGCAAGCATCCATTGTTTTCGGCCAAAGAGAGAACGAATTTTCATCATACACCTCCAAAAGATTACGGATCTGCGATCCCGGCAACAACCGATACCTGTGTGGTATTGATTGAAAAAAGACTGGTAACCGTATTCAAAACCGCAGCTTCTACGGCAGGATTTCCTGCTCCTTCACAAATAACGGCAACCCCGCGAACCTTTGGCTCTTGGTTTGCCGTCACCAATGCCTGTTCGTCACCTCCCGATTCGCCAAAAACAACGGCTGTTTCTTTTTCATAAGCACTGTCCCCATTTGCCGTGCTGTCCTCCCGTACGGCATCGTCCGTCTGATAAACGGTTGTTTGCCCCTGTTCCAAGGTAATCATGACATGGACGGCTCCCGCTCCCTGAATCTGACGCAGCAAAATTTCAGTACGCGACTCCAGTTCTGCCGTATAACTCTCAAGATCCTCCCCTGAGGAAGAGGAAGAGTGATCTGCCGTTTGCTGAGGAAAAAAACTCCAGCAAAGCAGCAAACATCCGGCCAGCAGCAGTCCAAGCGCCAGCATCCGTGCACCCGGTTCTTTGGGAAGCAGCGATTCCAAACGCTTCCAATTCATGAATTTTGCACTTCCTCTCACGATACGATTTTGGGCGTCTGACCATACAGCTCCTCCACCCAAGGGATGACCGTGGAGGGCGGTGTACCGTCTTCGATTTCAATCTGAATCTGTTCTATTTCTATGCCCCCCTCTTCGGAATTATGAACCGTGACCCAAGCTTTCACATCGATTCCCTGCTGCCGCAGCGTTTGCTGAAGCTCTTCCTGCATTGCTGTTTCATAGAGGCCGGTAAAGGCGGTTTGCATTTGCTCTTGTGCAGAAATCGTCTCTTCCGATGCCGTTTGTGCAAATCCAGAAAACAGATCCCACGACCACTCCATCTGCCGAAACGGCGCCAGCAACGAAAAAAGCAAAATTAGAGACAGCAAAAAACGCATGCTCTTGCCAAGTTTTCCTTCCGGTACAAAAAAGACCAGCACGCCGCCAGCCAGCAACACCATCGCGACACTTTGAAGGGATGATAACAACAGATTCATACAACCGCCCCCGTTGACAACAACAGTGCCAGCGACAACAGCACCATCAATCCATAAGCCGAAAGAATGGCAGCGTACATCGACAACATGAAATTTCCGCCCGATAGGATGGTTTGAAGCTCGCCAAGCGAAAAGGTTTCCGCTAAAATTCCAGCCAATTTGAGACAAAGCATCGACCAAATGAGGGACAACACCGTGGGCAGTACCAAAAGCAGCATCACCACAATTCCAAATACGCCGATGACATTCCGAACCAGACCCAGTGCCCCTAAAAAGGCGGATGTCGTATCGCTGATGGTTTTTCCTACCACGGGAATCAGGGAACCCGCCAAATATTTGCCGGTACGCAGTGCAAACGAATCGGACGCCTGCGCCGCAAACCCCTTCATCGCCAATACCG
>CALXIC010000032.1 GCA_944388265.1 uncultured Clostridia bacterium
CCACAGCAACGCTTGCGATGCTCAACGACGCGGTCAAAAAAGGCGGCGTTATGGCCTCGTCCAAAGTCGGCGGTCTGTCTGGCGCATTCATTCCGGTGACCGAAGACGCGGGTATGATCGATGCGGCACGCTGCGGTGCGCTGTCGCTGGAAAAACTGGAAGCGATGACCGCGGTTTGCTCGGTCGGCTTGGATATGATCGTGGTCCCGGGCGACACGCCGGCAGACACCATCTCCGCCATCATTGCCGACGAAGCGGCAATCGGCATGATCAACTCCAAAACGACGGCGGTTCGCCTCATCCCGGCAATCGGCATTGCCGACGGCGAAGAACTCGACTTCGGCGGTCTGTTGGGCTACGGACCGGTGATGAAAATCAACCGGCACTCCCCGTCCAAATTCATCAACCGCGGCGGTCAGATTCCGGCACCGATCCAGAGTTTGAAAAACTAACTGGAAAGAACAGACAAAAGAGCGGCTGCAATGCAGCCGCTCTTTCGAAAGTCACTGGATTCTCATTATACGCCCGCCAAATCGGCGCGCAGTTCGTACATCTTTTTGAGGATTTCCACCGCATTGTCGATGCCGATTTCCCCACTGTCAAGCGAGATGGTATAGTTTTCGGAATAGCCCCACTTCTTATCGGTGTAGTACTGATAATAAGAAGCACGTTTCTTATCCTTTTTGCGGATCTCACGGATGGCTTTGTCTTCCGAAAGTCCGCGCACCTCTTCGATGCGGTTCATGCGAAACGGCATCGACGCATGAATGAACACCCGGATGCAATCCGGATTTTCACGCAGAATATCATCGGCACAGCGTCCGACAATGACGCAGCTTCCCTGATTTGCAAGCTGACGAATGACATCTGCCTGCGCAATAAAAATCCGGTCGGTCAGCGGCAGGTCGTTTTCGGTATACCCGCGCTGTCCCCAAAGCGTCGCACCGGTGGAAAGAGAATAAAGCAAGCTGTTGGTCGCCGTTTCTTCGGAAAGCTCGCAAAGTTCCTCGTGAATGCCGCTTTGTTTCGCCGTCATTTGAATGATCGCTTTATCATAAAACGGAATCGCCAGTGCATTCGCCAGCTTTTCACCGATTTCATGTCCGCCGCTGCCAAATTGCCGGCCAATGGTAACGATGACTTTCTTTTTCATAGACAAAACCCCCTTTGTCGTTCCTTTGGAAATGGTTCCATTTTTATTTTAACAAATCCACCGAAAAAATACAAGTCGAAATTAAAAATTTGTTTTATCTATACAATCGTTTTTCACAAACAGAAAGGCAGGGAATGATTTGATTTCCAATGCACAATTTCAAAACCTCAAGCACCGTCTGCTGGAAGCAGAATATCCGAACCTCAACAACCGCCAAAAGCAGGCTGTTTTTCAGGTCAACGGCCCGCTCTTGATTTTGGCAGGCGCAGGAAGCGGAAAAACGACCGTGCTTGTCAACCGCATTGCACATCTGCTACAATTCGGAAACGCCTATCACGAAGCTACCATGCCGCCGTTGGATGAGGCGGACGTCGCTTTTTTGCAGTCCTACGAGCAGTCTGTGGAAAAAGATCACGCAAGACTGGTGAGCCTGCTCAAAGGGCCGACGGTACAGCCGTGGAACGTGCTGGCCATCACCTTTACGAACAAAGCCGCCAATGAACTCAAGGATCGTTTGGCTGCGCGCTTGGGCGAAGACGGCGTCAACGTCAGCAGCGGTACTTTCCACTCCATCTGCGTGCGCATCCTCCGCCGGGAGATCGCAGCACTTGGCTATACCTCGTCTTTTACCATTTACGACACCGACGACTGTGTGCGCGTCATCAAAGACTGCATGGGCGATCTCGCCGTCAGCGACAAGATGTTTCCGCCAAAATCCGTTTTGGGAGAAATCAGCCGCCAGAAGGACAGCATGACCGATCCGGAAGATTCCTTTTCGCAGGCTGGCGACGATTTCCGACTGAAAACCATCGCAAACATCTATAAGCTCTACCAAAAACGTCTCAAAGAAGCAAACGCCGTGGATTTTGACGATTTGATCCTCCTGACGGTGCGGCTGTTTGAACAGGAACCGGATGTCCTCCTCCACTATCAGCGGTTGTACCGCTACATTCTGGTGGACGAATACCAGGACACCAACCAGCTGCAATACCGCCTGGTCAGCCTGCTCTCGGCTGGACATCAAAACCTCTGCGTGGTGGGCGACGATGACCAGAGTATTTACAAATTCCGCGGGGCAACGATTGAAAACATTTTAAGTTTTGAACATCAGTTTCAGCATGCCACCGTCATCCGGCTGGAACAAAACTATCGTTCCACCCAAAACATCCTGGATACCGCCAACGCGGTCATCGCGCATAACCGAGGACGCAAAGGAAAAACCCTTTGGACCGATCACGGCGCCGGGGACAAAATTGTCGTTTACCGCGCACGCGACGATCTGGATGAAAGCATGTACGTCGCCGATCAAATTGCCGAAAACATCCGCGCCGGCAAAAAGGCTAGCGATCACGCCATCCTTTACCGCATGAATGCGCAGTCCAACGGCATGGAACGTGCCCTCATCAAAGCGGGCATCTCCTACCGCATCTTCGGCGGCACCAAGTTTTTTGACCGCAAAGAAATCCGCGACATTCTGGCTTATTTCCATGTGCTGACAAATCCGGCCGATTCGGTTCGTCTCAAGCGCATCATTAACGAACCGAAACGCGGAATCGGCGCCGCTACCATCAAAGCGGTGGAATCCATCTCCCTGCAAACGGGCATCCCGATGTTTGACATCCTCAAGCACGCCGATCATTACGAAGCGCTCGCCAAAAAAGCCAAACCCTTGCAGGCTTTTGTTTATATGATGGAAGAGTTGAGCGATTTGGCGCTCTCCATTCCGCTCGATGAACTGCTCGACGAAGTGATGGAACAGACCGGTTACCGTATTGCGCTGACCGCAGAAGGCGTGGAAGGCCGCGTGCGCCTGGAAAACATCGAGGAACTCAAAACCAACCTCAACCAGTTTTCCGAACAGAATCCCGAAGGTTCGCTGTCCGACTTTTTGGAAGAAATCGCCCTTTTCACCGACCTGGACAGCCTGAACAGCGAAGAGGACAAAGTCACCCTCATGACCATCCACTCCGCCAAGGGGCTTGAATTCCCGATCGTCTTCCTGGTGGGGATGGAAGAAGGCATCTTCCCCGGCAACAGTTCCATCAACGGCGGAGAAAGCGAAATCGAAGAAGAACGCCGGCTCGCTTACGTGGGCATTACCCGCGCAAAAGAAAAGCTGTACATCACCAATGCCGCGCAGCGCATGATGTTCGGCAACATCAACCGAAATCTCCCCTCCCGTTTTCTCAAGGAACTGCCGGAAGAAACGATTGAACGCATCGACCGCACCGTGACGGTGACGCGTCAGCCGGTCAAATCGACGATTCAGCCGCCCACCTTCCGCAGCCGTGCTCCTCAAGTGCCGAATGTTGGACAACAAGCCGCACCGCCTTCCAGCGGCATGACCTTTACAGTGGGCGAACGAGTCTCTCACAAAATCTTTGGAGAAGGCACCGTTTTGTCCCAGCAGCCCATGGGAGGCGACACCTTAATCGAGATTTCTTTCGATCGAGTGGGCACCAAAAAAATCATGGCCAACTTTGCAAAACTTACAAAACTTTAACCATCATCCCCCGGCTTTGAACAGGTCCAGTAAAAACGGACAGTGACAAAATACCCCCTGATGTAGGAAAATAGACTACATCAGAGGGTATTGTCATGGAAAAACGAAATTACACACACATTCAAGCGTTGTTGCCGGAGA
>CALXIC010000033.1 GCA_944388265.1 uncultured Clostridia bacterium
TCTCCGGCAACAACGCTTGAATGTGTGTGTAATTTCGTTTTTCCATGACAATACCCTCTGATGTAGTCTATTTTCCTACATCAGGGGGTATTTTGTCACTGTCCGTTTTTACTGGACCTGTTCAAAGATCCGGGGGTTTTTCTTAGGATTCTTTTTTAAGATTCTTGGGATGCGGCTGCCGCGCGCTCTTCGTCGTCCATCCGCGCCACTTCGAGCATAATCGCATTTTCGATCCGGCGGCGGTGCAGTTCACAGCCGAATTCATACACGCCGTTGATGCTTCCGGTGGTATGGTAAGCGTTGGCGGCACATCCGCCGCTGCAGTAAAGCCGTGCAAAACAGTCCTTGCATTCTTCATGTGCATAGACATTGCAAAGCTTGAATTCATCCTGAATTTCGGGACGAGTCACCCCATCGAACACATTGCCGAGCAGATAGCGTTCATCGCCGACAAACTGATGGCAGGGATAGAGATCGCCCCAGGGTGTAACCGCCATGTATTCGGTGCCGACGCCGCAGCCGGAAATACGCTTGACGATGCACGGGCCGCCGGTCAAGTCGATCATGTAGTGGTAGAAGGTAAACCCTCTACCCTCCCGGCGGCGCTTGAGCATCTCGTCCGCGAGGCGGTCGTATTCCGACAAGAGTTTCGGCAGATCTTCGGCTTTCAGCGCATAGGGCGCATCCGGCGGTGCCACCACCGGTTCGATGGAAAGTTCCTTGAACCCTTCATCCGCCATATGGAGCACATCGCTTGCAAAATCGGTATTGTAATGGGTATAGGTGCCGCGCATGTAATAATCTTTCTGTCCGCGGCTGTCGGCAAACTGCTTGAACTTCGGCAAAATAAAGTCGTACGTTCCCTGATGATTCTTGGTCTGCCGCATGTAATCGTGCACGTCCTTGCGCCCGTCCAGGCTCAAGACGACGTTGCTCATCTCTTTGTTGCAGAAGTCGATCACTTCCTGATTGACCAGCACCCCGTTGGTGGTCAGGGTAAAGCGGAAGTTTTTGCCGCATTCCGCTTCCCGCGAACGGCCGTACGCCACGAGCTTTTTGACCACGTCCCAATCGAGGAGCGGTTCACCGCCGAAGAAGTCCACTTCCAAATTCTTGCGCGTGCCGGACTGTTCGATAAGAAAATCCAGCGCGCGTTTGCCGACCTCGTAGCTCATCAGGCCGCGGTCGCCGCAATATTCCCCTTCTCCCGCAAAGCAGTATTTGCAGGTCATATTGCAGTCGTGCGCCACATGCAGGCAGATGGCCTTGAGCACGGTCAGGCGCTTTTTAAACTGAAACGTTTCCGCGCGAAACGGATCTTCCGAAAACAGCTTGCCCTCGGCTTTGAGGGTTTCCAGATCTTCGTAGCATTCTTCCAAATCCGCACGCGTCACATCGTCGCGGTCGCCGTATTTCGCAAAGAGTTCGTCGATGAGCTGCGCTTTCGGCGTCGTTTCATACTTTGCGATCATATCGTAAGCGACTTCATCCACCACATGAACCGAGCCGCTGTTCACGTCCAGCACAATGTGGTAGCCATTTCGAATAAATTGATGAATCATGGTGTTCCTTTCTTGGCACAAACGTGCCTATCTTTACAAGAAAAAGCCGCTGCACCGGAATGCAGCGGTTTTTTGAATCTCATGAATGAGCCTTATTTGCTCAGATTCTTGCACTGTTCGCACTGCTGGTTGGCAACGCTGCAGGAAGTTTTGCTCGCCGACTGGCAGGAAGTCTGGCATTCGCCGCAGCCGCCGGTTTTCGCCGATTTGACCAGGTCTCTGGTTGCTAACGTTTTGATTCTTTTCACGATGGGCACCACCTTTCCAAACGGGTAATCATTATTCCGCTTATCGTTATTATACCAAGTTTTCTACACTTCGTCAATCCTTTTACAGACGCGCACCGTGTGCGGAAAGTCCCCTTCGCTTCCGATCACCGCAATGCCCGCTTCCTGCTCCCGGCAAAGCGCCTCGAGGAGTTCCTTGGTGAGCACTTCGCCCGGCGCAAACACCGGAATGCCCGGCGGATACGCCCTCAAAAGTTCCGCACAGATGCGCCCCGGCGCCAGCCGCAAAGAAACCGATTCGTGCGGGCATTCCTCCGCTTCAAACGGAAACAGACAGCGCACCGGCAGCTGATGCGGCAAAGACGCGCGCTCCTCGCCCGGCAAGAGTGTTTGATCGATCGCATTGAGTGCCGAAAGCAGACGCTCAAAGCCTTCGTCCGTGTCGGCAATGCTCGTCATCGCAAGCACCGTGTCGAGCGTTGCCATTTCCGTTTCGACAAAAAAGCGTTCCCGCAGTGTTCGCGCCAGTTCGGTGCCGGTGCAGTTCGTTCCCCGGCAGGAAATCACCAGCTTTCCGGGATCGAACGAAGCGCCCGTTTCCTCTTCGCGAAGCAGATGCAGCCGCTTCCAGCGGGACGCCGCTTGGTAAAAGCGCCGCAGACGCTCAAAATAGGCCGAAAACAGCGGTTTTCGTTCCCGTTCCAAAAGAGTAAAGCATTGGTCCGCACTCGCCATCAGCACGTAAGACGGGCTGCTGGAGTCGAAGATCCGGAGGTTTCGGCGCAAGGCTTCTGCCGTTACGCGGTCGGAACAGCGATGCAAAAGCGCCGTCTGCGTCAAAGCCGGCAGCGTCTTGTGAAGGCTTTGCACCACGAGATCCGCCCCCTTGTGTCACCGCGCTTTTTGGGAAATGAGGATCAAACCCCAAATGCGCGCCGTGCGCTTCGTCCACAATCAGCACCCCGCCGTGCCGGTGCACCACTTCTGCAATCGCCGCCACATCGGAACAGATCCCCTCATAGGTGGGGGAGATGATCACCACTGTGCGGACGGCCGGATGTGCCGAAAGCGCTTTTTCTACCTCACACGCCCGCACCGCGCCGCAAAATGAATAGCCCGGCACCTCCTGAGGCAGCAGATACACCGGGCGCAGACGGCAAAGCATCAGGGCATGATACACCGACTGGTGGCAGTTGCGCGCCACCAGAATTTCATCCCCGGCGCGAGTACTCGCACGGATAGCGGCCAGCAATCCGCCCGTACTGCCGTTGATCAAAAGATGCGCCGTTTTTGATCCCCACAACCGGGCGGCGCGCCGCTGCATGGCAAGCAGCACCTCTTCCGGTTCATAGAGGTTATCGGTGCCCTCCACCTCCGTGACGTCGAAGGCATAGGGATTTGGCATACCGCAAAGGGCGGTGTTTCGCTTATGCCCCGGCATATGCATGGGGTAACGCGCCAGCGCGCCGTCCTCCTTCAAATGATCCAACAGATCCATGGCG
>CALXIC010000034.1 GCA_944388265.1 uncultured Clostridia bacterium
TGGCGGAGACGGTGGGATTCGAACCCACGTGCCCTTTCGGACAACTCGATTTCGAGTCGAGCTCGTTATGACCGCTTCGATACGTCTCCATTTAGAGAATATTCAGTTTTTGGCACAGATAACATGATTTCGAGTCAGTCCCGTTATGACCACTTCGATACCGCTCCAAATATTGTGCTGAAATCAACGTCTTATATTATACCTGATTTCAACCAATTTGTACAGTGTTTTTTTACAAAAAATCAAATTTGTGAAACCGGTATTTTTTGACGGGAAATTCACAATCGTTTTTTAGCAGAAATAGCCAAAATTCTACAAGACATTTCGGACGGCTCTTTCCTTGCATCTTGATTTTAGTCATGCTAAAATGTAATAAAATTGTGAAACAAAACATCTTTTCCTAAAAAAGAAAGAAGGATCCCCATGGCAAAACGATACGAAATGGACATGTGCAGCGGAGCACTCGCCAGCAAAATGCTGATGTTTGCGATTCCGCTGATTATATCCAGCAACTTGCAGCTGCTCTTTAACGCGGCGGACGCCATTGTGGTCGGCCGCTTTGCGGGAAGCGCCTCCTTGGCGGCAGTCGGTTCCAACGGCGCTTTGATCAATTTGATTGTCAATGTATTCATCGGCTTATCGGTCGGAACCAACGTCTTGGTTGCACGGTATTATGCCTCCGACCAGTACCGCGAACTGTCGGAAGTGGTGCACACCTCCATCGCTTTGGGCATCAGCTGCGGACTGGGGCTCATTGTCGTGGGGCAGATTTTGGCGCGGCCGGCGCTGGAATTGATGGGCGTGCCGGAAGACGTGCTTCCCCTTTCCGAACTTTATCTGCGCATCATCTTCTTGGGCATGCCATTTATGCTGCTCTATAACTTCGGCAGCGCCATTTTGCGCGCGGTGGGAGATACCCGCCGTCCGCTCTTCTTCCTCATCATTGCCGGTGTGACCAATGCAGTGCTGAATTTGGTTTTTGTCATCGTCTTTCACTTGGACGTCGCAGGCGTTGCGATTGCCACGGTGATTTCGCAGATTATTTCCTGCGTTTTGATCCTGCGCTGTTTATTAAAAAGCGACAGCGTCTACTATTTCAGCTGGAAAGAACTGCACTTTACCCCGGTACAGGTCAAACAAATTGCACAGCTGGGCATTCCGGCAGGGCTGCAGGGTGCACTGTTTTCCGTTTCCAACGTGCTGATTCAGTCGTCCATCAACTCCTTCGGCGCGACCGCCGTCGCCGCCAACTCCGCCGCCACCAATTTGGAAGGATTTTTGTTCTCCACCTTAAACGCGTTCCATCAGGCCGCGATTTCCTTTACCAGCCAAAACCTCGCGCGCGGACTCATTCACCGCGTCAAAAAAATCCGCTGGATCTCCATCGGTTATGTGCTGGCATTGGGAATCATCCTGGGCATCGGGTTTTATCTGCTGCGGTATGCGCTCATGGGAATCTATTCCACCGACGCGGAGGTCATCCGGCTGGGTGTGGTGCGTATTGAAATTTTCGCTTTCACCTATTATCTCAACAGCTTGCAGGACGTACAGGCCGGCTTTATGCGGGGCTTGGGAAAAGCGATTGTCCCGACCGGCATCACCCTGATTTCAGTCTGCGGGCTGCGCATCGTGTGGATTTTCACCGTCTTCCAGCAGTACCGCTCGCTGGAATGCCTGTATTATTCCTACCCGGTTTCATGGGCCGTTGCCGCCGTGGTCGATTTCATCGCTATCCAGTATCTGCTCCATAAGATCAGCCGGTCGTCACAGGAAAAGCAGACAGCCACCGCATAAAATTCACGGTTTTGAAATTGTATTTTAATTGGATGTTTGCTATACTTGGTACAGTTCATTTGAGAACCAATGTTACTGGAGATGATTGCATGAAACTTTTACCCACCCCGAAACAATGCGTGCCGGAAACCGGCGCATTTTCGCTCAAAAACGCCGTCGTTTTGGTTGCCGCCGGCACCGACCGCCGCGTCGTGCGCGCCGCAGAAGAACTGCGCCGCGCATTCGAATCGGCTGCAAACACGTTTATCCGTTTTGCCGTTACCCAAACCGTGCCGGAACGCGGTACTATATTGATCCGCCATGATCTGGATGCCAGCGCAGAAGGTTACACCCTGACCATCCGCGAAAACGGCATCGTCGTCGACGCCAAAGGCCCGGCGGGCGCTTTTTACGGCATCCAAACCCTCCGCCAGCTGGTGCGCGTACACGGGGACATGCTCCCTGCCCTGACGATCGAAGATGCACCGTCCTTTGCCGAACGCGGGCTGTATCACGACGTTTCCCGCGGCCGGGTACCGACGCTGCAAAATCTCAAGGAAATCGCCGATCAGCTGGCAGAACTGAAGTACAACCAATTGCAACTCTACGTCGAGGACACCTTCTGGAACGAAGAATATGCCTCCTTCCGTCCGAAAGACTGCTGTCTGACGGCTGAAGAACTGCTCGAACTGGACGCCTACTGCGCCGACCGCTTCATCGAACTGGTGCCGTCGCTGTCCACCTTCGGCCATCTTTACAACCTGCTCGAAAACGAACGTTACCGCCACCTGTGCGAATACGAAGACTGGGAACCGAAGCAGCATTACTGGATGGAAAAAATGGCGCATCACACCCTCGACGCCTACGATCCCAAGAGCTTTGCGCTGGTGCGCCAGATGATCGAAGAATACCTGCCCCTCTTCTCGAGCAAGAAATTCAACATCTGCTGCGACGAAACCTTTGATCTCTGCAAAGGCAAAAACGCCGGCAAAGACGAGGGCGAAGCGTATTATCAATTTGTCAAACAGATCATCGATCTGGTGCGCGGCTACGGCAAAACCGTCCAGATGTGGGGCGACATCGTGCTGCACCACACCGAAAAGCTCGCTTCCCTGCCGCAGGATGTGGTGATGCTCAACTGGAGCTACAGCCGCGAACCGCGCCGGGACTGGGTCGAAACCTTTGCGAAAAACCGTCTGCCGCAGTTGGTTTGCTCCGGCACGACCGCATGGGACCACTGGGCGGCGGATCTTGATATCGCCACCGAAAACATCCGCAAATTTGCGGCATATGGTGCGGAATTTGGGGTCAACGGCATGTTGACCACCAACTGGGGCGATTACGGCGCAATTTGCAGTTACAACAGCGCCCTTTACACCATCGTCTACGGCGCCGAACAGTCGTGGAACCCCGGATTGGATGAACGGGGCGCCTTCAACGAAGCGATCGACGCGCTCTTCTTCGGCGAAGAAGGCACCGCCGCCAAATTATGGGAACTGACCTGGGCGGAAAAAGCAGCCCCCTGGTACGAACTCGTCTGGTGGGTCAGCGCCAAAACCATCGAGCAGAAGGAAAAGGAACTCCCCTGCACCGCCGACACCGAAAAAGCCGTGCAGACCGCCGCAGCACTCGCCGAAGAATGGAAAGCCAAACAGAATCCGCTCTTTAACGATCTGGCAGCGGCCGCGGACGGCATTTCCCTCACGGCGCGCACCTTCCTCTATCTGACGGGTACCAAGGACGACACGCTTGCCGCTGACTGGGATCGTTTCTTGGACGATTACGCTGTATGCTGGCGCAGAGACAACAAGGAATCGGAACTGTGGCGCATCCGGGACTTTGTGCACGAAACGCTGACGCTGGCTTAAACCAAAAACCAACCGAAACGCTGCGAATCTTCGCAGCGTTTCTTTTTCGGGGACTGGTCAATCCCCTTCTTTTTTGGTATACTTAAGAGAAAAACCAACAGATTGGATGAAACTATGAAACGTCTTGTCATCGGCATTTTAGCCCACGTCGACTCCGGAAAAACCACGCTGTCGGAAGGGATGCTCTATACCACCGGCACGATCAAAAAATGGGGCCGTGTGGATCATAAAGATACTTTTTTCGACACCGATTCGCTGGAACGGGAACGGGGCATCACCATCTTTTCCAAACAGGCACAGATGTCTTTTGACGATCTGGAGGTCACCTTATTGGATACGCCGGGACACGTCGACTTTTCGCCCGAAATGGAACGCACCTTACAGGTACTCGATTATGCCATCCTCGTCATCAGCGGCACCGACGGCGTGCAAAGCCACACCGAAACGCTCTGGCGGCTGCTGGCGCGCCACCGCATCCCCACCTTTTTGTTCATCAACAAGATGGATTTGCCGGGCGCTTCGCGCGAAGGTGTGTTGGAAGACCTGCACCGCCATCTGGATGAACGCTGTGTGGATTTTACCCATGAACCCGATCCCGAAGCACTGGCGCTGTGCGACGAACATCTGTTGGATGCCTTTTTGGAAACGGGAGAACTCCCCAAAGACGCCATTTGTCAGGGCGTTGGGTCCCGGAAAATCTTTCCCTGCGCGTTTGGTTCGGCACTGAAATTAAAAGGCGTCGACCGCTTTTTGGACTTGCTGTCCGCCTATACCGTCGCCCAGCCTGCGCCGGAAGGATTCGGTGCGCGGGTGTATAAGATCACACACGACGAACAGCAAAACCGTCTCACCCACATCAAAGTGACCAGCGGCGTGCTGCGCGTGAAAGACGTGGTTTCGGGAGAAACGGACGGCGAAGCATGGGAAGAAAAGATCAACCAGCTTCGCATCTACGCCGGCAGCAAATACAAAACCGCAAACGAAGTGCTCCCCGGCATGATCTGTGCGGTCACGGGGCTTTCCCACACCCGTCCGGGCGACGGGCTTGGCATCCTCCCGGCGGCGGAATTGCCGCAGCTGGAACCGGTCTTAAACTACCGGGTCAACCTCCCCGACGGGATGGACCCGCACACCGCACTCGGCAAATTCCGCCGGCTGGAAGAGGAAGAACCGGAACTCCATGTGCAGTGGAACGAACGCAGTCAG
>CALXIC010000035.1 GCA_944388265.1 uncultured Clostridia bacterium
GATAAAATCGTCCTGCCGGATGAAGTGACGGATGTCATCTGTGAAAAATGCGGCCGCAATATGGTCGTAAAATCCGGGCGTTTTGGCAAGTTTTTGGCGTGCCCGGGCTATCCGGAATGCAAAAATACCAAAAAGCTGGTGACCGAAACCGGCGGAGAATGCCCGCTTTGCGGCGGAAAAATGCTCGAACAGAAATCGAAGAAGGGCAAAATCTTTTACGGGTGCAGCCGTTATCCGGAATGCAATTTTATGACTTGGGATCAGCCGGTATCGGAACGCTGCCCCAAATGCGGAAAGACCCTGTTCAAAAAGGGCGGACGCAGCGGCAAACTCGTTTGTTTGAATGAATCGTGCGATTATGAAAAGGAATGGAAAGAATGACAGACCGTATTCGCGTCATCGGCGCAGGCTTGGCAGGGTGTGAAGCTGCATGGCAGATTGCCAAGGCCGGCGTGCCGGTGGATTTGTATGAAATGAAACCGAAGAAATTTTCTCCGGCGCATCATTACGCCGGGCTGGCGGAACTGGTTTGTTCCAATTCCCTGAAAGCGGAGCGGCTGGATTCGGCTGCCGGTTTGCTGAAGCAGGAGATGCGTTTGTTTGGTTCGCTCACGATGGAAAGTGCCGATCAAACCCGCGTGCCGGCCGGTGGTGCATTGGCGGTGAATCGCACGGAATTTTCCGATTATATCACCCAGAAAATCCGCAGCCATCCGCTCATTTCGTTTCATGAAGAAGAGGTGGAAACCCTCGATTTTAAGGATGGGATCACCATCGTGGCGACGGGACCACTCACGAGCGATGCGCTGGCGTCGTCCATTGCCAAGTTGGTGCAGGTGGATCGCTTGAGCTTTTTTGACGCGGCAGCGCCCATTGTTTCGGACGAAAGCATCAATCATGAAATCGTGTATGCGGCATCCCGTTATGACCGCGGGGATCCGAATGATTATCTCAACTGCCCGATGAACAAGGAAGAATACGAACGCTTTTACGATGCGCTCATTCATGCCGAATCGGCGCCGCTCAAGGAGATGGATCGCCGGGATTTTAAGGTCTACGAGGGCTGCATGCCAGTGGAAGTGATGGCAAAACGAGGTCCGGATACGCTGCGTTACGGTCCGCTCAAACCGGTGGGTCTGCGCGATCCCCGTACGGGTCACCGTCCGTGGGCGGTGGTGCAGCTTCGCAAAGAAAATCGCGAAGGAACGATGTATAATCTGGTTGGTTTTCAGACCAACCTGAAATGGGGCGAACAAAAGCGGGTATTTTCGCTGATTCCGGGATTGGAACAGGCAGAATTTTATCGTTATGGTGTGATGCACCGCAATACATTTTTAAATAGTCCCAAACTTTTGGATTGCTATTTCCGTTTGAAGGAATCGCCAAACCTTTATTTTGCCGGTCAGATGACGGGTGTGGAAGGTTACATCGAATCGGCGTCCAGCGGAATTTATGCCGGTTACAATGCCGTGCGTCAGCTTAAAGGCTTGCCGCTTTTGGAACTCCCGTGCGAAACGATGCTCGGGGCGCTGTCTCATTACATCAGCGATGAGACGGTGGTGGATTTCCAGCCGTTGGGGGCGAATATGGGGATTCTGGCACCTTTGCCGGAACGTGTGCACGGGAAGAAACTGCGTTATCAGAAGTTGGCGGAACGTGGGCTGCAGGCGATGAAAGATACGCTTGCGGCGGTACAAAAGGAGGAAACAAGATGAAAATCGCTTTGGATGGATTCGGTGGAGATCTTGCGCCGCTGGCGCCGCTCGAAGGCGCTGCACAGGCGGTCAAAGAATACGGCGTGGAAGTACTGATCACCGGCGACGAAGAAGTGCTGAAAAAGACGGCGAAGGAACATCAGATCCCGCTGGACGGCATCACGTTTGTGCATACCACCGATGTGATCGACATCTGCGACGATCCCACCAGCCTTTTGAAAGAACACAACGAGTCCTCCATGGCGGTTGCCATGCAGCTTGTGCGCGATGGAAAGGCCGATGCGTTTGTCAGTGCGGGCAGTACAGGTGCAATTGTAGTTGGCGCAACCCTTCTGATGAAGCGCATCAAAGGGATCAAACGCCCGACGATTGCCACCTGCATTCCGTGTAAAGGCGGCTGCTACCTGTTGGTGGATGCTGGTGCCAACGTGGAATGCCGCCCGGATATGCTCGCACAGTTTGCGCTGATGGGCAGCATCTATATGAATCGCGTGATGGGGGTTTCCAATCCGCGCGTGGGCTTAATCAACATTGGCACCGAGGACTCCAAAGGCCGCGAGCTGCAAAAAGAAACCAATGAACTTTTGAAAACGAAATCGCTTCATTATGTCGGCAATGTGGAACCGCGCGAAGTGCCGCTTGGCGTGTGCGACGTTGCGGTAACCGATGGGTTTACCGGCAATGTGATGCTGAAACTTACCGAAGGGCTCGCCAAATTCCTGATGGGCGGTTTGAAAGGCATCTTTTTGCAGAATTTGAAATCCAAAGTCGCAGCGCTTTTGCTGAAAGACAGCCTCAAAGGATTTAAACAGCAGCTGGATTATACCGAATACGGCGGCGCGCCGCTGATCGGTTCGGCAAAACCGGTGATTAAGGCGCACGGCAGCAGCAATGCGACTGCCTTTAAAAATGCCATTCGTCAGGCGAAAACCTATGTGGAACAGGACGTGATCGGAACGATTGCGCGTGCTGTGGAAGAGGAAAAAGAAAAGGAGAAAGCAAACGCATGAATGTGAAAGAATTGCAGGAACGGCTGGGGTATCATTACCGCGATCCTGAATTGCTGCGCATTGCTTTGACGCATCCTTCTTATGTGAACGAAGCCAGACATCAGGGAAAGAACAACCAGCGCCTGGAATTTCTGGGCGATTCGGTTCTTTCCATCGTCGTGGCACAACATTTGTTCGAACATTATACTCATCTGCCGGAAGGGGAACTCACCAAACTGCGTGCCTATTTGGTGTGTGAAAAGAGCCTGCACGGATGGGCAAAACAGCTGGGACTGGGGCATTTCTTGCTCCTTGGCAAAGGAGAAGAAAACACCGGCGGACGGGAACGCCCCTCCATTTTGGCGGACGCGTTTGAAGCCGTGAACGCTTCGATTTATTTGGACGGCGGTTTGGAAGAAGCCCGGTCGTTTATTCTTCGGTTTGTGCCTGAACAGCTGGATGTAGAGAAGGTTACCTATATCAACGACTATAAAACAGCGCTTCAGGAAATCATTCAGAAAAACAAGGAAGAAAAGGTCGAGTATGTGCTGGTCGGCGAAAATGGTCCCGACCACAACAAGACCTTTCAGGTGGAAGTGCATTTGAATTCCAACGTGATCGGCTCCGGAAACGGACACAGCAAAAAGCAGGCGGAACAGGCGGCCGCGAAAGAGGCGCTGTCGCTGATGGGTTATGAAACCTAAGCACAGCAATCTTTCGGTATTTTTACCGCATGTGGGCCGTCCGCACCGCTGCAGCTTTTGTGACCAGCGCGCAATCAGCTAAACGGCGGCATTGCC
>CALXIC010000036.1 GCA_944388265.1 uncultured Clostridia bacterium
GATGAAAAAAGGCATTTATTCCACTCTTTCGTGGAGCGGGGTTCGTAAAAATAAAAAAATGTATCTGCCCTATATTTTTACGAGTATGGCAGTGGTGATGATGTGCTACATCATGTCCTTTTTGAGCGTTTCGGAAACGGTGAAAAGCATGCGGGGCGGGGAGATGGTACAGTCCTTTTTGCAGATGGGCTTTCAGATTCTGTGCTTCTTTTCACTCATCTTTTTGTTTTACACCAATTCCTTTTTGATGCGCCGGCGCAAGAAAGAATTCGGCCTCTATAATATCTTGGGACTTGGAAAAAGACATCTTGCAGTGGTGCTTTTGCTGGAAACGGTGAAGATCGCCGTGTTGACCATTGTGGGCGGATTGTTCTTTGGCATTTTGTTTTCCAAATTCTCGGAACTGTTGATGATCCAGATTTTGCACGGAGCGGTGACCTTTGATTTTTCGGTGGAACTTTCGTCGGTGGTGGTGACCATCTTGGTCTTTAGCGGGATTCATCTGTTGCTGTATTTGAATGCACTGCGTCAAATCCAGCTGACCAATCCCATTCAGCTGCTGCACAGCGAACGGGTGGGCGAAAAACCGCCGAAAGCCAATTGGTTGGTCGCTTTGGCGGGTCTGGTGCTGTTGGCCGGGGCATATTATGTGGCGATTACCATTGAAGACCCCATTACGGCCGTTTCCATTTTCTTTTTGGCAGCGGCAATGGTGGTTGCGGCAACCTATTTGCTGTTTGTTACCGGATCGGTGGCGCTTTGCCGGCTGCTCCAAAAGAACAAGAATTATTATTACCGCACCAATCATTTTGTTTCGGTGTCGTCGATGGCGTACCGCATGAAGCGAAACGGCGCAGGGCTCGCGTCCATCTGCATCTTGTGTACGATGGTGCTGGTCATGATTTCGTCCACCGTTTGCCTGTATGCGGGGACGGAAGACAGTCTGCGCACCCGTTTTCCGCGCAACATCAATGTAGATGTCATCGCAAGTTCGGTGGAACTTTTGGATTCGGAGTGGACCGAGGAATGCCAAACGGTGGCTCATGAGACGCTGGAAGAATGCGGCGAAACGCCAAAAGATGTTTTAAATTACCGTGCGATGGCCTTTCCGGGCGTACTCGAAGGCAATGAATTTATCGTAGAACCCGATTATTTTTACAATCAAATGACGCAGACCAGTAAACTGTGGCAGGTATTTGTGGTTTCGCTCGACGACTATAATCATTTGATGGGGACAGAAAAAACATTGGACAACGGGGAAGCGATCATCTATACCACCAAAGAAGCTTATAAGGAACCCACCATTCAGCTGGGCGACACCTTGACGCTTTCGGTGAAAGAGCGCGTCGACACCTTTGAAAATAATGGAGTGGATGCGTCGCAAGTATTCCCGTCGATCTATCTGTTTGTACAAGATTTTGAAGGAGTCGCGGCATCGTTGATGCAGAATCCCACTTTTCAGGAAGAATATAAGGACGCCTTTCATTGGTACTATGGATTTGATCTGGACTGTAACGACGACGAACAAACCGCAGTTTATGAGAAATTGTCGGATGCTTTAGGTACGGTCAATGCAGATTTGCCAAATGATCAGTTCTTCCACGTGCAGACATCGGCGGTTGCACCGGAGCGCAGCAATTTTTACGGCATTTACGGCGGGCTTTTCTTCCTCGGGATCTTGCTTGGCATTGTATTTTTGTTTGCTGCGGTGCTCATCATCTATTACAAACAGATTTCGGAAGGGTACGAAGACCAGTCTCGTTTTGAAATCATGCAAAAAGTGGGCATGACGCAAAAGGAAATCAAAAAAAGCATCAATTCTCAGCTTTTGACGGTCTTTTTCCTGCCGCTCGTGATGGCGGGGATTCATTTGGGATTTGCTTTTCCGCTGATTCGGAAAATTTTGATGGTGTTCGGACTCACCAATTTCCCGTTCTTGATTGCGGTGACCGGCTGCTGCTATTTGGCGTTTGCGCTGTTTTATCTGCTCGTGTACCGCATCACGTCCGGCTCCTATTTTTCGATTGTCAGCGGGATGCGGGATCGTAAAACTTCTGCTTTGTGATGAAACGTGTGTGAGGGATTGTGATGGATATCCAGGATCAACAGGAAGAACATCTGAAAAGTGCAAAGATGCAGCGTCCCAAATCCTCTCACCGCCGGTGGATTTGCCGGTTGATCTTTTGGCTTGGAATGGCGCTGATCGCACTCTTGGCTGTTCCGACCGGAGTTTTGGTGCTCGTGATCGTCGGCATTTGGACTGGGGTGGAAAAGATCACCAATCACCTATTGGATCAGCCAAAACGGCAAAACAGCTGACCGCATCTCTTTGAAATTTAGAAATTCTTTGAAATTTTTGGAAAAAATGCACCATTTTTGGTGCATTTTTTCTATCTGCTTTAGAAAATCTTTATTTGAAAATGATGGATTTTAACGATACAATAAAGATGAAAACCATTCTTTCATTATTATGAGAGCAGCCGGAACGTTTCTTAGGATGATGTCAAAAATCGTTGACGAATGAGTGTGCCGCTGTTTAAAGTGGGAGACGCTGGCGCTCATCGGTTTGCACTACCAAAGAAACCGCAATCAAAGGAGAAGACTATGAAGTTTATCATCGAACATCTGTCCAAACGTTTTGAGCAAAAAGAAGTCCTGCGCGATATTGATTTTACCTTTGAAGAAGGGAAAATCTATGGCCTGCTGGGACGAAACGGTGCGGGGAAGACGACGCTTTTTAACTGCATCAACCGCGACCTCAAGGCGGACGGCGGCAGCTTTTTTATGGAAGAGGACGGATGCCGCCGGGAAATGCGTGCCGATGAGATTGGTTATGTGCTTTCCACTCCCACCGTACCGGAATTTTTGACCGGACGGGAGTTTTTGAAATTCTTTTTGGAAATCAATGAAGCATCGATTGAAGAGATCAAACCGCTGGATGCCTATTTTGACGCCATGAGCATCGCGCCCGAGGATCGGGATAAACTGCTCAAGGATTATTCCCATGGGATGAAAAATAAGATGCAGATGCTCATCAACATCATTGCAAAGCCCAATGTCTTGCTGCTCGATGAACCGCTCACGTCGCTGGATGTGGTGGTTGCCGAAGAGATGAAACAACTGCTGCGTTCGTTGAAAAGAGGACGGATTACCATTTTTTCCACGCACATCATGGACTTGGCGCTGGATTTGTGCGATGAAATTGTGCTGTTAAACCACGGAGAACTGGAAGTGGTGGAAAAATCCAATTTGGATGAACAGGGATTTAAAGAGAAAATCATCGCAGCTTTGCGGGAGGAAGGTCATGATTAAAACATTACGGTTGTCTTTTGCTCTGCGGGACACTTACCGCGTGAATGGTATTTTGTATTCCCTTAAGCAGATTCCACTCCTCAAAAAACTGCTGCCGGATACCCTGTACCAGGTGCACGGCTTAAAAATATTTGCCCATGTCCTTTCCTTTCTTTGGGAAATCGGCTCGATTTTTCTGGGAAAGTTTTTGTATTTTTTCTGTATGGTGTATGGTGCCGGGAAGCTTTATCAGCAAACACCGGCGAATGCTACTTATTTACATCTGTTGCTGTTTCTCACGCTGATCGGCGCGTATATGAATACCAGCCTGTTTAATCCCACGCGCGACAAATACTACGCGATGATCCTTATGCGGATGAACGCCAGAGAGTATACGCTCGTCAATTACGGATATGCTCTGTGCAAAGTATTGGTTGGCTTTTTGCCGTTTTCGATCGTCTTTGGTTTGCTTTGCGGAGTGCCGCTTTGGTTTTGCCTGCTGCTGCCGTTTTGCGTAGCGGGCGTGAAATTGGCGGTGTCGGCTCATTCGCTGCGGGATTATGAAAAGAGCGGCTATGTGTATAACGAAAACAAACTGCGCAAGCATCTGTGGCTGTTTGCCGGTCTTTTGCTGGTCCTTGCGTATGGACTTCCGGCAATCGGTGTGGTGCTGCCGATGTGGGCTTCGATGGTGCTGCTTTTGCTCTGGATTCCGGTGGGTGTTTTGAGTATTCAAAAAATCGTGCGTTTTTCTCATTACCGCGAGATCAATCAGGAATTGCTGGCGCAGATGACAAGTCAGATGGATCAGATCAAACAATCGGCCAAAACGACCAGCGAAAAAGCCATTTCTGCCGATACCTCCATCACCAGCAACAAGAAGGGCTTTGAATACTTAAACGATTTGTTCATCAAGCGCCATCAGAAAATCTTGTGGAAATCCACGACCAAAATCGCGTCAATTTGCTTGTTTTTGGTTTGCGGCATGCTTTTGGCACTCTATCTTGTGCCCTCTATCCGGCCTGTCATCAATGAACAGATGATGCATTGGCTGCCGTATTTTGTGTTTATCATGTATATGATGACCCGCGGCACGGGGTTTACGCAGGCGCTGTTTATGAACTGTGACCATTGCCTGTTGTCGTATTCGTTTTACAAACAGCCGAAATTCATCTTAAAGCTGTTTCAAATTCGCCTGCGGGAGATCACGAAGATCAATGCCGTGCCGGCACTCGTGATCGGTACGGGATTGCCGCTCATTTTGTATGCTTCGGGCGGTACGGATCAACCACTGCATTATGTGGTTTTGTTTGTCTCCATCCTTTGCATGAGCATCTTCTTTTCCATCCATTACCTGACGATTTACTATCTGCTGCAGCCCTACAACGCGGGCACGGAACTCAAAAGCGGAACCTACCGCATTATCATGTTTGTGACCTATCTGGTTTGTTATTTGATGATGCAGGTGAAAATGCCCATCTTGATCTTTGGAGCACTTTGTATTGCTTTTTGCGTGCTGTATTCGATTGTGGCATGTATTTTGGTCTATCGGTTTGCGCCCAAGACGTTTCGTCTGCGCGCGTAACATCCAATCGGTTTCCGTATATGGTTTTTCAAAGAGAAAAATACCTCCTGATGCAGCTGCATCAGGAGGTATTTTTAGAAGCTGATATTTTAAATATAGAGTTTCCCGATTTTTCCTTTTGTATTATTGGGATGAATCCTCTTCTGTAACAGGAATCGCTTTGCCGGAAGCCAGTGTGTCATCCAATGCATCCGGATGTTCCATGCGCTTGCGCAGCACTTTTTTCATGAAAATCAGGTAAATCACAATGGAAACAATGGGTGCAATCAAATCGGAAATTGGTTCGGCATAGAAGGCAAGTTTCGCTTCGCCCAAAAACGGCAGAATAAAAATAGCCACAAAATAAATCAGCTTGCGGAAAAAGGAGAGCGGCAAGGACAACTGGACCTGTCCAATCGCGGTGAAGCCGTCTACGATTTCGTATTGAATCCCCAGTGGAATAATCATGAGCGTGCAGATCCGAATGGCCCAGAGCGCTTGTTCGGTAAGCGCCGCATCTTGCGTAAAGAGCGAAACAAACAACGGCCCGGCCAGACGCGCAAACAAGAACATGATCGCGGTGTAAGCGGCACAGAGCATAAAAATATAGATCTGTGCTTTTTGCACACGATCCACTTTGCGCGCCCCATAGTTGTAACCTAAAATGGTTTGGGTTCCGCCGCTGATCCCGCCCAGCGGCATGGTGACCACCAGCATAAAGCTTTGCGCGATGGTCGCACAGGTGACCAGCAAATCGCCGGAAGTTTCCCCGCCGAAATGCTGGAGGACGGCATTCATCACGATGATCATGACGTTGTCAATCGCGATGATGATAAAAGGGGTAAACCCGATGCAGAGAATCCGCCAGATCGTCGATAAAGAGTACCCGCCGAAACTGATGCGGATGGGGACACGCTTGCCAAATAAAAAGCACAACACAAAGATACAGCTTGCAGCCTGGGATAAAACCGTCGCAATGGCGGCGCCAACCACGCCAAGGTCAAATACAAAAATGAAGAGGGGGTCGAGCAGGATGTTGAGCACAGCCCCAAGCAGGACGGAGAGCATACCGGTTTTGGCAAATCCCTGACAGATGATGAATTGATTCAGCCCGGTCGAAAATAGCGCAAAAACGGTACCCGTCAAATAGGTGATAAAGTACGCTTTGGCGTAGGGAAACGTTGTGTCGCTGGCGCCAAATAGCCGCAGCATCGGTTCGTGGAAGGGATAGACCAGGAGCATCAGTAAAATGGCAAAGACCCCTAACAGCAAAAAGCAGTTGGAGAGGATCTTTTTGGCGGCTTCGTTGTTTTGTTCTCCCATGCGCATACTCATCAAAGGCGCGCCGCCGACTCCGACCCAAAAGGCGACGGAACCGATCATCGTCAAGATGGGGCCGCACACCCCGACGCCCGCCAATGCCAGATCGCCGATTTCCGGAATGTTGCCGATGTACATGCGGTCCACGATGCTGTACAGCACACTCACGAATTGCCCCAGCATGCTGGGAATGGCAATGCGAAAAACCAACCGAAGAATCGGATCGTTGCCGAGATCATTTTCTAATTTCATGCTGCCTGCTCCTTTCTGTTCGGTCAAAAAAGCGAGATTGGAAAAGCGGCGGTCGAGTGCTCGAAGGCCGCCAGAACATTCTATCATACCGCAATTGGTATTTCAAGATGACGCTTCTTTAACCGGAAAACTCTTTGATTGGACAGCACAGAAGGAGACAAATTTTAAGAAAATGAATCGGTCATGTGGGTGTTTTTGGCTTGATCATACCGGTAAACAAAAAGGCACAACAGGATTTGTACAAAGGAAGAGATCGGTGTCCCGAGTCCGATGTGAAATAACGTCACATCCTCCAGATGGCTGATCAAAAAGACGACAGGGATTCTCACAAAAAATGCTCCGATGATGCCCTGGATCATCACGAAGACCGTTTTGCCGCAGCCGTTAAAATAACCGACAAAGCAAAACAATACGGCGGTCAGCAGACAGTCGATGGCGTACGCTTTCAGGTATTGGTGCGCCGCGTCAATGACCAGCGGTTCGCTGGAAAAAAGGGAAGACAGTAGGTCGCCCGCGAAAAATGCGGCGCACCCCATCACAGCACCGGCCAAAAATGCAGTTTCGATGCCGTAAAACAACGCTTTTTTCGAACGGTCTGCCCGTTTCGCCCCGTTGTTTTGAGCGACAAACGCCGAAATGGACTGCATGTAGGCGGAAGCAACCAGCATCAAAAAGACACAGACTTTTTCCGAAACTCCCACGGCGGCCGACTCCATGACGCCCATTTGGTTGACGATCACTTGAATGAACAAAAAGGAAAACTGCACCAGCAGTTCCTGTAAGGCGATGGGGACTCCTACCAGTAAAATTCGTTTCACGCAAAAGGGATCGAAACGGATCAGATGTCTGGAAAAAGAAAATGCAAATGATTTCTTTTTGATGAAGTAGAAGGAACAGACCACGCTGATCGCCTGCGCCGAGACGGTCGCAATGGCAGCCCCAGCTGCACCCATATCAAGTCCGGCAACCAGCCATAAATCGCCCAAAATGTTTAAAACGCACGCAATGGCTACGGTGAGCAAGGGCGTTTTGGAATCGCCCATGCCGCGGAAAATGGCGCCGATGACGTTGTATGCGGTGATAAAAATGGTGCCGATCCCGCAAATACGAATGTAACTGCTGGTTTGTGTAAATGCTTCTTTCGGTGCGTGCATCCACTGTGCCAGCATGTCACTGAACGGAACCACAAAAAGGGTAATCAAAAGTGCCGCTGTACCAAAGATGGCAACCCCTGTGCCAATGCCTTTTCCAGCTTGTTTGCTGTTGCCGGAACCGACCGATTGAGCGACAAATACGGTGACGCCCATCGAGAAGCCGGTAATCACCATGGTAATCAAGTTTAATAACTGACTCCCGGACGCTACGCCCGATTGTTCATTGGTGCCCGCAAATTGTCCCACAATGATTAAGTCCGCGGCGCCGTACATCGCCTGCAAGAATAGGGCAAACAACACCGGTAGGGCAAACGAAATCAGAGACGGTAAAATGGCCCCTTGAGTTAACTGTTGATGTTTGGTCTGCATGGGAAGGGCTCTCCTTTGACAGTGGTTGATGACATTTTCTTGTTCGTCGGATGGATGACGAAAACAAAAAAAGCTGGATAAGAAAACGGGAATTTCACCCGTCATCTTATCCAGCTTGCAACTTCAGTGGTTGCTCACCCTCTGATGAACAACCATACTATAATAAACATTTTCGCATTTGTCAAGGGATGATTTGAGTTTTTCAAGAAAAAATCCCGCAGGGATGACCTGCGGGATTTTCTTTAGTGTTCTTTCGATTGATTGCGGTAATAGTTGATGAGACAGCCATCGGTCAGGATGTGGCGTTCTGCATCGGTCAAACCGCCGATCGTCAGGGTCATCGGGGTGACCCCTTTTTCGTTTACCACATAACCGGTGATGGGGTCAGTCTTTTCCAAAAGCGCCTGACGGATACCCGGTACAAAGAGATAATCCCCCAGAGCAAACGCTGAAGCATCTTCCACCAGGAAGGGCACCATGCCCCAGTTGATGCAGTTGGAACGGTAGCGCTTGGTCGCGTATTCCAATGCCAGGTTGGCACCGGCGCCCAGTACGCGCTGACAGGATGCGGCCTGTTCACGCGCGGAGCCGTCTCCCGGTTTGTTGGCGAAGATGGTGCTTTCGATTAAGGTGTTTGCCGGGTCGGCGGCAATGCCAGCATCCGAAAGCTTTTGATAAACAGCCCGCACTTCGTCCGGAAGGTTACCGGCATTGCGCGCAGCGTTCAAAGCGGCAACCATTTTGGCGCGGCCCACATAGTCGGGATCTTTGCGCGAAAGGGTGAATTCTGCCAAGCGAAGCGGGTTCGAACGATAGCTGGACGTTTCACCCGACGGAATGAGTTCGTCGGTGGTGGTAACCGGATCGGTGATATAGCTCGAAACTTTGAGCAGAAGATCGTTGGTCATGGCGGGCATGGACGGCCAGTCGGTAATGTTCGGACCAAAGACCAGTTCGTGATCCGGCTCGGCTTTTTTCCAGCCGTTGTATACCATGTTCTGATACAGCGTGCCATCAAAGAAGCGGTGCGGCACCGTATCCAGATAGGAAATATCCGTCGCGGCGGTCAGCCGGCCCTTGTTGGCAGCGGTAGCGGCGATGGAACGCGCATCCATGAGTGCAACACCCGCCATCTGGCCTTCACCCGGCTTCGAACCTTCGCGGTTGGGGAAGTTGCGGGTCGTATGTCGAATGCTGAATTCGCCGTTTGCCGGCGTGTCACCCGCACCGAAGCACGGTCCGCAGAAACATTCGCGGATGATGCCGCCCGCAGCGGCGATTTTGATGAGCGCGCCGTTTTTCATCAGCTCCAGATAGGTCGGCATGCTGCCGGGGTAGACGCTCAAACGGAACGGCCCGTTGCCGCAGTTGTGTCCTTCCAGAATGTTGGCGGAAATGCAGATGTTTTCAAAGGTACCGCCCGAACAGCCCGCGATGATCCCCTGATCGACGTAGATGTTTCCGTCGTCATGGAGCTTATTCATCAAATTGAGTGAAACACCGTCTGCAATCTGGCTGTTGACACGCAGCTCCGTTTCGTGCAGAATGTCCGCGGCATTTTGCTGAAGTTCATGGATGGTGTAGGTGTAGCTCGGATGCATCGGCATCGCGATGGTGGCTTCCACTTTGGAGAGATCCACTTCCACACAGCGGTCGTAGTAAGCACCATCTTCGGGGTGCATTTCGGGGAAATGTTTCGGCCGCCAGTGATTTTCGAAATAATCGCGGGTGCGTTCGTCCGTTTCCCAAATGGAGGACCAGCAGGTCGTTTCGGTCGTCATGACGTCGATGCCGTTGCGGTAATCGACCGACAGGTTTCGGATGCCGGGGCCGATGAATTCCATGACCGCATTTTTCACAAATCCATTGGCATAGGTTTTGCCGATGATGGAGAGCGCCACGTCCTGCGGACCGACGCCCGGCTGCGGGCATCCCGTGAGATAAATGGCGACGATCTTCGGCATGGGCAGGTCGTAGGTTTTGCCGATGAGCTGTTTGGCCAGTTCACCGCCGCCTTCGCCGACGGCCAAAGTGCCCAGCGCGCCGTAGCGGGTGT
>CALXIC010000037.1 GCA_944388265.1 uncultured Clostridia bacterium
AACCGCCCGAAGGCTTTGCCGTTTATTTCAGCCTTGGCAAAAAGGAACCGCAAAGCGGACCGCCCCTGATGCGCACCGTCGGTGCGGCCACAAAGGAGGCGGCTTCCATCCTTTCGGCGCATCCACACGTGCGCCGCTGCCGTTTTGTGTGGGAAAACGGCACCCATTTTACCGAACCCAACCAGCGCATAATCCGTGCGCTGTCGGATTTATTATGCGATCCTATCTGATCGCCGAAAGAAGGTATACCTTGTGAAACAACCGAACATCCTCTTCATCACCAGCGACCAACAGCACTGGGACACCATTGGGCGGTTTAACCCGGACATTCAAACCCCCAACCTCGACCGGCTGTGCCGCGAGGGCACCTATTTTTCCCGTGCGTACACGGTCAATCCCACCTGCACGCCGACGCGCTGCACCTGGCTGACCGGATTGATGCCGTCACAGCACGGCGCGTGGACGCTGGGCACCAAATTGCAGGAATCGGTGCACACCATCAACGAAGATTTTGCGGCGGCGGGCTACCGCACCGCACTCATCGGCAAGGCGCATTTCCAGCCGCTGACGTCGACCGAAAAATACCCGTCGCTTGAAGCCTACCCCATCTTGCAGGATCAGGCTTTCTGGAAACATTATGACGGCAAATTCTACGGCTTCGACCACGTGGAACTCGCCAGAAACCACACCAACGAAGCGCACGTCGGCCAGCACTACGCGCTCTGGCTGGAGGAAAAGGGCTGCAAAAACTGGCGCGACTACTTTGTTGCCCCGACCGGCACGATGGACAAACAAAAAGAACTGGTCTGGGACATCCCCGAAGAATTCCATTACGACAATTGGATCGCCGAACGCACCAATGCGATGCTCTCGCAATATAAAGAAAACGGCGAACCGTTTTGTCTGTGGGCGGATTTCTTTGATCCGCACCCGCCCTACCTCGTCCCCGAACCGTGGGCCAGCATGTATGATCCCGAAAAGATCACCGTCCCCGAAAAGATCGCGGAAGACGAAGGGCTCTCCTCCCCGTTCTACGCCATGACGAAAGAGGATCACCCCGACGCATCCGCCTATAATCCCAGCGGATTTCTGCTCCACGGTGTGCACAGCCACAAGCACGACCGCGAACACCTCCAAAAACAGGTCGCGGTGTATTACGGCATGGTCAGCATGATGGATCATTACATCGGAAAAATCCTCGATCACCTCGACGAACTGGGGCTTGCGGACAACACCGTCGTCATCTTTACGACCGACCACGGCCATTATTACGGGCATCACGGCCTCATCGCCAAAGGACCGTTCCATTATGAGGACGCCATCCGCGTGCCGATGATCGTGCGCTGCCCGGGCGCGAAGCATCCGGGTACGGTTAGTGCGGCGATCCAGTCGGAACTGGATTTGCCCTGCACGATGCTCGATCTGTGCGGCATCGAACGCCCCGACGGCATCGGCGGAATCAGCCAGAAAGCAGTCTGGATGGGCGAAACCGACGCCGTGCGCCACCACGCGATCTGCGAATTCAACCACGAACGGGACGCCGTGAACCTGCGCACCCTTGTAAACGACCGCTACAAAATCACGGTCTATCAAAACCTCTCCTGCGGCGAACTCTTCGATTTGCAGGAAGACCCCAAAGAACTCCACAACCTCTGGGACAAACCGGAAGCGCAACTGTTAAAGCTTTCGCTTTTGCAGGAATTTGTTCAGGCAGAAATGGAACAGGAACCCCGCTTCATGCCCCGCATTGATTTAGCATAACCATAGTATTAAAAACAGGCTTCGGACATCCGAAGCCTGTTTATTTATTTTTTTATTTTGGTTAAAACCGGACATAATCCGCCGAAAGATAGCCCGTAATGCCTCCCGAAAGCTTCACCGGATACCAGCCGTCTTTGAGACTTCCGGTCACCGTAAAGGAATCCCCCTTGTTCACATGGGTGAGGATTTCGGCATTGGTGGACGGCGCACTGCGCACCCGCACCCGGTCGCCGGTTGCGTACCCCGTTTGAACCGTCTCGGACGGGTCCAGAATGCGGATATATTCGGCGCTGACATACCCAAACTTCCCGTCGTCCAACGAAATGCGGTACCAGCCGTCCTGTACGCCCACAATGGACACCTGCTCTTTTTGAGAGAGATACCCAATCGTGGTGCTCGACGTCGTCGGTTTGCTGCGAATGCGCAGGGAAGACGCGGTGACCTCCCCGGTCAGCTCGGCTTCCTGTTCGGACTGGAGCCATCCGGAAAGCTGCCCCAACACCGCATCGGATGCCTGCGTCAGCGTCCAGGACCCCATCCCCTTGATGTCGTACTGGTGAATCAGCTCCGTCTTGCTTTCGAGGGAACGTTCATCCTCAAACCATACGGTATAAGTTCCGGGGGTGAGCTGTTTGCCGTTGACGGTATACACCGGATCACCCGCTTTTACGGTAAATTCTGCCTTCGGAGACTGATGGGTGTCCGAATAGGTGATGGTTGCCCCGTAATCCGAAAGCATTTTTTCGAGCGTTTTGATGCCGATGCCGCTGCCGTTGAATCTGCCGTCGGCGCTCCAGATCCGCCCATAAAACGGAACGCCCAGCACAATTTTGTCCGCAGGCGCATGCTCTAAGGCATATTGGAGGGAGCGCTCCACAAAATCGATGCTGGCGACCGGGCCCGGAGCGCTGCCCTCCCAGCTTTCGTCGTACGCCATCACCATCAGATAATCGGCATATGTTGCCAGCGCCGCGTAATCGTACGATCCGTGCCAGCCGGTGGTCCACCCATTGGGGTTGGCGGCCACCGCGACGGACACCTCTTTTTCCGCCGGCAGCTTTTCCCGCAGCAGCCGCACGAGTTTCGTGTACGCATCCCGGTAGGAAGCGGTCACGTTTTCGATGTCGACATTGACCCCGTCCAAATCGTACTGTTCAATCGCCGACACGATCTGATTGGCCAGTTTTTCAGGATCTTGCAGCGCTTTTTCCCCCGCCGATCGATCCCAGTGGTTGCTGAGCATCGGCACCACCTCGATCCCCTTGCGGTGCATCTCGGAAATCAAGGTGCTGCTCACCCCGTTTAACACGAGCGAGCCCTGCGCGTTGAGATCAAAATAAGCGGGTGAAACGGTCTGGACAGCGCCCGCCTTTTCCACCTGTTCGATTTGCTGCGCCGTGGTTCCGCCGTACAAATAAGTCATATGAAATTTGGTATTGGAGCGCATGGCGTCTTCCGCCGCCAGCAGCACGCTCTCGGCAATGTTTTCCAACTCTCCCGTTTGCGCCATCGCAAGGGTGGATGCATGAAACGGAAGGATTGCCACCAACAAACCGGATACAAAAACCCGAACGGAACGAATCTTCCGTTTTTGATTTTGCCGGGACAAATACCCCACCAGCTGCTGATAAGCGTCGCTGTTCTTTCCGCCGGAAAAAAAGTCCAGCCCAAATTCGGCCTGCTGCCGGTCGAGTTGAATGATCAAGTCAAAGCTGCCGTCATCCAGTTTCTGTAAATCGTATCGATTCATCCTTCTTCACCGCCTTTTTCCTAAGATGTGCAGATGAAAGCGCAATATGCATGATACTTCCATGCCATTTCCAGCCTTTGACTCTTTTGCCATATTTTTAAAATAAAAAAGAGTGCATGGAAATTCCATACACTCTTTGATTCTTGCGATGTGAAAGTAAAAACGAATCGGATCAAGCGACTCTTTATCCAATACCAAATCCCGATTCTTTGGGAACAAGGGGAAGTGGTTGTACCTCCACCGCCGAAACCGACGCGCGGCGAAGGGCGCGCATGTGGCGCTTCATATATTCCACGCGGGTTTTGCCGCCCTGCACTTCGGCATACACCGTGCCGTCGGCGCAGTTTTCGGCAAACCCGGTCAGGGAGAGCAGGCGCGCCACCTCGGACAGTTCATACCGAAAGCCGACGTTTTGCACCTTGCCGAAAAAGCGGTACGCCACCCGTACCGGCGCATCCTGTGGAAATTTCGGCACCCGCACGCGGGCGATGTGATAGACCCAAAATTTTTTGAGGGCATGCACAAATTGCCGCATCACCATTCGTACACCTGCGGACGGGGCATGCGCCACCAGGTTTCCATATCCGCCAGATAGCGGGTCATGATCTTCGGCCCTTCGGTGATGTGCGGATAGGTTGTCCAGTTGTAATAGGCGTTCACAAACGCGTCGCAGTCTTCGTCGGACAGCGTTTCTTCAAAGCGTTTGGCCAGTTCCAGGAATCCTTCCGGTTTTTTCGGCGCTTTCGCCACCCATTCTTCCAGCCGGCGGTTGCAGGGGAAAAGGATTTCATTTTCCTGCAGCACCATGCGGAAGCAGTCGTAAAGGATGTTCGACGCGGTACGCAGGCGCATATAACCTTCCGGTTTGCATTCCTTCCAGAAGTAGCCGTAATCGTAGTAGAGCGCACTGTAGAAAGAGTGCATCTTTTCGGCGACTTCACCTTTTTGGAAGACCGGAATTTTCGGCACCAGTTCGGCAATTTCCGGATCGGTGGTGTAGACCACGCGCGCACAGATGAAGGCGTTGCGGGTCGGTTCGCTGCCCTTGTCGGCGGCGTCTTTGAGGTAGTCTTTGGTCATGAATTTGACGTCAAAGTATCCGCCCTCGTAGGTGCAGTAGCCCGTCACACATTCCGACAGGCGGTTTTCGGCGCGGCGGCGTTCGTAGCATTCCGGGGTGAGAATGACCATCGCGTCGATGTCCGAGTCGGGGCGTTCCTGTCCTTTGGCAACCGAGCCGCCAAAGACGATGGCCACCACGCTTTCGTGGTCGTCGAAGGTTTCCCGGTAATACCGGATCAGATTTTCCAGCGATTCTTTGTGATGCTGATACATAAGATTCATCCTTTCTGATTAGTCGGTCACCAGCGGGCCGGTATAATCCAGCACGCCGCCGCATTCGATGATGTTGGTGTAGCCCGCCGCCGCAAGCTTGCGGGCGGCCTGTTTGCTGCGCGATCCGCTGCGGCAGTAAACGTAAAGCGGTTGCTGAAGATCGGGAAGCGCTTTAACCGGTTCGCCCGAAACGATGGTTTCATTCGGCAGATTTTCAGCGCCGGGCAGATGCCCGCGGGCAAATTCCCCCGGTGTGCGCACAT
>CALXIC010000038.1 GCA_944388265.1 uncultured Clostridia bacterium
TTCCGTTTTTGTTCTCTGCCTTTACCATGGAGTCGGTGTCAAAGGCCGCTTATCAGATGATCGAAGAAGTGCGCCGTCAATTTCAGACAATGCCCGGTATTTTGAAGGGAACTGCAAAACCGGATTATAAGTCGTGTGTCTCCATCTCCACAACGGCAGCCTTGAAAGAGATGCTGGTGCCTGGCATTATGGCGGTTTTGGCGCCGTTGGTGGTCGGCTTGCTTCTGGGAACGGAAGCGCTCGGCGGGATGTTGGCCGGTGCCTTGGCGACCGGTGTGATGATGGCGATCTTTATGTCCAATGCAGGCGGTGCCTGGGATAACGCAAAAAAATATATTGAAGAAGGCCATCACGGCGGAAAAGGCAGTGCTGCGCATAAGGCAGCGGTTGTTGGCGATACGGTGGGTGATCCGTTTAAGGATACATCCGGTCCTTCGATCAATATTTTGATTAAATTGATGACGGTGGTATCTTTGGTGTTTGCACCGCTGTTTTTGTCCATTGGCGGATGGTTGATTCGATGAATCGAAAGAGCCTGCGGAATAAACCGCAGGCTCTTTTACGGAAAGTTTGGAGGGGTTTTGTGCAAGATTTACCAGTGAATCATTTGGAGAAAGAAGCGGAGAAAACGCTCACTCATCAGATTGGACAGGAGTGGAAAGAATTTCTTTTTTCCAGTGGATTCCATTTCAAATACTTTATCAAATGGTTGCTTGCAGCTTTGATGATCGGGGCAGTAGTTGGTGCGGCCGGTATTTTCTTTTATCAAGCACTGGTGTTCGTAACCGATCTTCGGACCAATCACTGGTGGCTGGTATGTTTTCTGCCGTTTGCCGGTCTGTTGATGGTTTGGCTCTATCGTGTGGCCGGAGAATACCACAATAAGGGAACCAATTTGGTGCTTCGTGCCATTCAGTCGGAAGAGCATATTTCCATCAAAGTGGCTCCGCTGATCTTTCTTGCAACTGCTTTGACGCATCTTTGCGGGGGATCAGCCGGACGAGAGGGCGCCGCGCTCCAGTTGGGCGGCAGTCTAGGGAATTATTTTGCTCAGCTGTTTCATTTGGATGAAAACGATAAAAAAATCGCCATCATGTGTGCGATGAGCGCTTGCTTTTCAGCGGTATTTGGCACTCCGATGGCAGCGGCGTTCTTTTCCATGGAAGTCATCAGTGTCGGTATTATGCATTATTCTGCGCTGGTCCCGTGCGTGGTTGCATCCTTGACGGCGTCCATGCTGGCCAAAAGCGTCGGTATTGTACCGGAACAGTATGCTGTTTTGGACATCCCGTCGTTTACTTGGATTCATGCGGGAAAAGTGGTGATTCTGGCGCTTTGCTTGGCTCTGGTAAGCATTTTGTTTTGTCTGGTCTTGCATCAAACGGAGCATTTGTATCAATCGTTATTATCGAATCCTTATCTTCGGGTATTTGTTGGCGGATGTTTGGTGATTTTCTGTACACTGATTTTCCAGACAACAGATTACTTAAATGCAGGGCTTCCGATGATTGAACGCTGTTTTGAGGAAGGCGTTCCTTGGTATGCGTTTTTGCTGAAGATCTTGTTTACAGCGCTTACGCTTGGCGCGGGCTATAAAGGCGGGGAAATCGTTCCATCATTTTTTGTTGGGGCGACGCTTGGCTTTTGCTTGGGCACGCTGCTTGGCTTGCCCACGGGGCTTTGTGCCGCTTGCGGAATGGTTGGCGTGTTTTGCGGGGTGACCAACAGCCCGGTAACCTCCATTTTGATTGCATTTGAATTGTTTGGCTTTGAGGGAATGCCTTATTATTTGCTCACGGTGGCTGTTTGCTATATGCTTTCCGGTTACTATGGCCTGTACAACAGTCAAAAAATCGTCTATTCAAAATACAAAACGCGGTACATCAATGCCAATACCAATTCTGCTAATTAGTCGGAGGTTGTTTATGAGGAGTTTTACAAAAATAGATACCAATATCTGTAAAGGTATTGCCATTGTGATGATGTATATTCACCACTTGTTTTATTCTTCGATAACGCCGGGCATGGATCGGGTGTACTTCTGGTTATTGACGGAAGATCAACTGGTCTTTTTCGCAAAGGCGTGTAAAATTTGCGTTGCGATTTTTGTCTTTCTTTCCGGTTATGGCACCTATGTGTCGATGACGAGAAAACAGGGGTTGGATTTGGTATCCTATGCCAAACGGCGTTACTTTTCGATGATGACCGGTTTTTGGATCATTTTTGCAGACGTGCAGCTGCTGTCTTATTTTACTTCCAGAACAAGGGAATCCGTCTATGGGGAATCCTTCATTTTGCGGTGCTGGTATACGTTGATTGATGGGTTGGGTTTGGCTCATGCCTTCGGTACGCCGACCTACAATGCCACTTGGTGGTATATGTCCTACGCAGTCTTGCTGGTTTTTCTGCTGCCCATTTTGATCCTCGCATCAAAGAAGATCGGATTTTTGGTATTGCCAATCGCAGTATTGCTGCCGCGCATGGCTTCTTTTGATATGGGTTCCACCTTTTTTCGCTATTTGCTGCCGCTTCTTTTGGGGATCATCTGCGCACAGTATCAGTGCTTTGAACGAATCGATCAAGTGCTCAAAAAATCCTGGGGACTGAAAATTATTTGCTGCCCAATTCTTGTATTGTTTATTGGCGGCGGTATGATTTTCATTCGAAAAATTGGTTACACTTCGCTTATGGAAGCGCCGGTAACATTTGCGATTTGTTTATTGGTTTATCTTTATCTGTCCAAAATCCCACTACTGTCGAAAGTTTTGTCCGTTCTTGGCGAGTATTCGCTTTATATGTTTTTGACGCATACCTTTGTCAAAGCACATTTCTTCCGAGGGTTTACGTATTCGTTCCGGTATCCTTGGCTGATTTTGTTGGTCTTATTGGTGGATACGTTGGTGTTGTCCATGTTGATTCGTGCGGAAGAACGCACGATACTCAAAGTGATCCGTAAGGTTTGGGCGAAAGTAAAGGAGAAAATAGTATGAGATCACGGGTTGTGTGGATCACTGGCTCCTCTCGCGGGATCGGTGCTGCGATGGCCAGAAAATTTGCCGCCAATGGCGATGTGGTCATCATCAGTTATTGTCATTCGGAAAAGGATGCGCTTCTTCTGCAGGAAGACATTCGAAAACAGGGCGGACAGGCCTATGTGGTGAAGGTTGATGTGTCGAATCACGAGGAAGTGTCTCGTGCCTTTTGTACCATTGAGCGCATGGTAGGCTCTGTAGATGTGCTGATTCATAACGCCGGCATTTCCCAGCAAAAAATGTTTCAGGATTTGACCGATGAAGACTGGCGTCAAATGATGGGGGTGCATTTGGATGGTGCGTTTTATACCATCCGGGAAGTTCTTCCTTCGATGATTAGCCAAAAATATGGACAGATACTTTTGATTTCCTCCATGTGGGGGGTATCCGGCGGATCGTGCGAAGTGCATTATTCGGCGGCCAAAGCGGCGTTGATTGGTTTGACAAAAGCTCTTGCCAAAGAGGTGGGGCTATCCGGTGTGCGGGTGAATTGTCTGGCGCCCGGAGTGATTCAAACCGATATGAACCGGATGCATTCAGCGGAAACTATGGCGCAGTTGGCGGAAGAAACGCCGCTGGGACATTTGGGTGTTCCCATGGATGTGGCGGAGGCCGCGTGGTTTTTAACCTCCGATCAGGCAGGCTTTATTACGGGACAGACGCTTTCGGTGGATGGCGGTATCGTCCTATAGATATTGTGATAGAAAAACTCCCGCAGCAGCTGCTGCGGGAGTTTTTTGGCATCAATTTCGCTTGAAAAGAATTTTCATCGGTGGTTTTTTCGCCAGTTGCTGGGAGAGATGGCAAACGACTGCCGAAAGGCGGCGGAGAAATGTTCAATGGAGGAGTAACCCAGCTGCTCCGAAATACTGGTGATGCTGTTTTTGGGATCGGATAAAAGAAGAAGAGCTGCCGACATTTTGGCTTCCTGCTTTTTTTGAAGAAACGTTTTTCCATAGTGCTTTTGCAATAGGCGTTCCGTTTGCCGGGGACTGAGTCCTAGCTTGGATGCCAAGTGTTCCAGCGTCAGATCACGGTATTCATACAAGAAGCATTCTTCGATGATCAAATAATCGTGATCGGCCGGTGATGGACGAAGCGGTTGTTTTGTCGCCGATTGGGAAGGATTCATGTTGCGCACAACCAAAACGAGAAGTTCTGTGAATAGGGAAGCGAGTGCGGTCTCATAACCCAGTTCTTTTCGATCCAATTCCTCAAAGATTTTTTGCATTAAGGGATGAATTCCTTCGTGGTCTAACCCTAAAAAGGAATGGGACTGAAAAAAGAAATGAAGAAATTCCGGATTGTTTGGGTGAACCAGCGTATGGTTTTTGGATTCAAATTTTAAATAGACGCAGTATTCCGTCATGGGATCAGATGGGTCCGGTATCTGAGAATGTTCGACATGCGGGCCGGTCACAAAAAGGGTGTTGGCGGCAATGGTGTAGGGAAGGTGGTTTAGGGTGATGCTTCCTTTTCCGCTGGCGATGTAATGGATTTCCCAGCTGTTGCTGCTGTGGCTGTGGCTGGGAAAGGAGCGGTGCAGCTGTTCATACGAACATTTCAGTGCGTGGCAGCGCACGTTTCCGATGGGAAAAGACAAACGGATATCATCATAAAATTTTGAGTGCGGCACAGCTTCCTTCATCGTATTCCCTTTCCCATATGGTCGATGTATGGTGTTCTTTGATACGATTGTACCATCAATCAAAACCAAAATGCAAGTAAAGAATT
>CALXIC010000039.1 GCA_944388265.1 uncultured Clostridia bacterium
AGATAAAGATCCAGTCCATCCATCCAGGAAAGCACCTGTTCGTGCGACAGCACGCCGACCTGATGCACCTGGTCTTCCACACCTTCTTCTTTCATTGCCGCCAGCAAAGCGGAAGGATCGCCGTCGCCCGCCAGTTCGTAACGCACCCGAATGCCTGCTTCGTTTAACATGCGAATCGTGCGGATGACCCATTCATACCCCTTATAGCGCAGATCAATTTTCCCGGCAGAACCCATAATGACAGGGCCTTGGTGTCCCCGGCGAAGATGTTCCAATCGTTTTTCAAACATGCGCGCATCCTGTTTTGGCAGTGTGACGTTGGAACAAGCCACCCACGCGCCTTTGGTGGGGAAAATATTTTGCAGATACTCCTTTGTCACATAAATTACATAGGGTGCGCGGCGGATGATCTCTTTGGTTTTCCAGTAAAAATACGGGGCGGCGAGCTTTCCTTTTTTGCCGAAATACCAGAGTGCGTCCCACGGATTTCCCACGCACTCCACCAGATAGGGGATGTTTTGCTCCCGGCAGATTTCTGCCGCCGTCATGCCCACCAGTCCCGAAAGACGGCACACCACGGCATCGTACCGGCAAAGCTCCTGCCGCAGCCAGCGGGAAACTTCCTGCCGCTTGAAAAAGATGCCGCGAAGCGACATCAAATTGGGAATGGGAATGACGCGGTAATCGTCTGAAATCTTCGTGTACCGGTTGCGGTCCTCCCCGTCTTCAAACGGTACGGCACGGATCATCACCGTCACAAAATCGCTCAAATACCGGTAACGCGAAAGCGTCTCGTTGTTGACGGAAGTGCCGTAATATTGTCCCAATTCGTCGTAATGAAAGGTTGCGTCGTGCACAAATAAAAGCCGCATAAGTCCTCCTTATCCCAATCGGCGCACCGGCGAAAAACGTTTCCCCCAAACAATCAAAAGCTGTGCCGTCAAAATGGTCAAGAGCAGCACCAATGGAAGCCCGATCCACCAGCGAAGCGCCAAGAGTTCCCCAAACGCCCACCACACATTCGGCACAGCGCTCAGCCAAATGCGCTGACAGGTAAACAAATAGGTGCTCATCCGCCGCAGCCATTCGCCCTTCCAGTGCAATCCAAGCGGCAGATCCAACAAAAATTGCAGTTCATAATAGGTAAAGGGCACCAACAGCAAAATGGTGTTTTCATCCGCATTGTGAAACACGAGTTTTAGCACCAACCCTTCCGCACAAAGCCCCGCCAAAAACAAAAGAGAAAGAAGTCCGTCCCTTTTCAGACTTCTCACACCATCTTTGCGGTTTTTGGCAATCGCTCGACCAAGTACTGCCAGCGGAAAAGCGTGAAAAAGCCCATTTCTGGTGGTCAAAAAAACAGCCTCATACGCCAAAAGAAGCGATTGTGCAAAAGTACCCTCCAAGCAAAAGGCGTACGATCCGCCAAATGCGCCGATCAAATAACAACCTGCCGCCAAAACGTAAAGCTGCCCATCGGTCAGCCGTTTGGAGCACCAGACCGTCAGCGCCATTCCCACCGCAAGGGCGGGTAAAAACCAAATGGTCGGATAGGTTGAATAGACGAGACATTCATGCAGATAGGAAAAGACTTTTTTTATTGTCACGCCATGCACCGCCCAGTCTGCCACAACAAACGCAAAATAAATGATGGACCAGGCCCCGTACATCGTGAGGATTTTTTGCAGATAGCGCCAAATCGAGGCATCCTTCTTTTGAAAAAACAAAAAGGAACTGCACGTCAGATAAAAAGGCACCGCAACGATATAAAGGGTCGTTAAGGTATCGAAAAGACCGGGCAGCGGTGCATACTCGCTGGTGTAGTGCGCGATGATGAGCAAAAGCGCCAGCAGAAATTTATACAAATCCAAGACCGGCCATCGGGCAGTAACATTCATTTGCTTTTTCCTTTAAACAGTTCAACACCGTTGATGATGTTTTTCGGGGGATTTTCAGCGAGGAGTGCGTGGATATTTTCTGCAATCATCCGCTTCAGTCTTGGCTGTACTTCCTGAGAAATGGCGGCGACGCCGGGCAGCACCACCACGTTCGAGAGTCTGCGGTAACGGTTTTGAATGGGGTTTGGAAGTTTTTCAAAGATATCCAGTACCGCGCCGCCCAAACGCCGCTTGCTCAGTGCATCATAAAATGCCTCTTCCTCAAAGACCGACATCCGTCCGACGCTCACCACCACGGCCGTTGGTTTCAACAGGGAAAGAAGCGAAGCATCGAAAAAGTGTTTGGTCTGCGGCACATCCGGAAGAGCGGACACCAGATAATCATAGCGGCCGATCTCGGCACAAAGTTTCTGCTTGGTGCGCCAGATGGTTTGAAACTCCGGTTTCTGCTTGCAATAAGGGTCGTAGCCATCGACCGTCAGTTCAAAACCCGCCAACCGTTTGGCGACCGCCGTTCCAATACCCCCGGCGCCCAGAATCAGTACTTGTTTTCCCGCCAATTCCGTAATGGTGCGATAATGACGCCACAGCTTCAAGCGGCGGTTGTTGGGATTGGCGCGCAGTTTTTTCGCCATCGTGAGCATTCCGAACACCACCGTTTCAGCGATGGGGATCCTGTATATATCCGCCGCATTCGAAACCGCCACCTGCCGTTTTTGGTACACGGCACAGGGGACATGATCGGCGCCGGCACTGGTGAGCTGGATGAGTTTCAGCTGAGGAAAGGAGCAGGAAACCGCCCGAATGGCGAGGGCGCGCGATCCCACAATCGCCACCACCTCGGGATTGCCGGATTCTTTTTCGATCGTTTGCGGCGACACGAGCCGCACCTTGGCATCTTTTGATAAATGGACGCCTTCCAGCGAAAGTTGGCTTAAAATCAGCTTCATTTTTTAGCTCCTTTCCCTTCTGCTTCCCGTAAGAGCGCACAGAAGTCGTCGCGCTGACGCTCGAGCATCTCGGTGCGGTTATAGCAGGCGAGCGTGCGGCGGTAAGCCTGTTCCCCCAAACGAAGCGCCTGTTTGGGGTGATGGAGCAGTGCGCGCATCACATGTTCCAGTTCGTTCCAATCGCCGGGCGGAACCAGCAACGTGGAACGGCCGTCCTCCATCACTTCCGACGCACCGGGAATATCGGTGGTAATCGCCGGAACCCCTAGTGCACCCGCTTCTTGCAACACCATGCCAAACCCTTCCCGATAGGTGGGGTGCACCAGCACGTCCATCGCCGCATAGTATTTTGGCATCTCCTGCACCGAAACAGCGCCCGTCATACAAACCGACGGGCAGGTTCTGGCCCATGCCAGCAAGGCGGGGTCCAGTTCGCCCTTCACTTCCAAAGGACCTACCACCAGTAAAAAGGCGCGTTCTCCCTTTTGCAGGAGTGCACGAAATGCCCGAAACAATTCATGGCAGCCTTTATCGGCGGAAATGCGCCCGCAAAAACCGAACACAAAATCCGTCGGAGAAAGCCCGAAGCGGTTTCGAATCATTTGCCGCCAGTCTTCTTTTTGCGCGCGGTCATAAAGCGAAAAATCCACGCCGATCGTTCCGCCAAAACCGAGCACTTTGGCCTTTTCGGGCGGATAAAGCCCCTCGTCAATGGCAAAGGCGCGGTTTCCTTCGCTGACGGGGCGAATCGCGGTGGAATTGCGGCAAACCAGTCCTTCCACCCGTTTCATCCACCGGCGGGGAAAACCGGAAAGCCCCACATACCGGATGCCCCACTGCCCATACACCCGTACCGGCACCCCGCACGCCTTGGCGGCAATGCTGGCGTAACAGGCGGCATTCGGCGTCGAGTACGCCACCAGATCAAACCCTTCTTCCCGAAAAATGCGCAGAAACGCCAGTACCGCCGCAAAGCCGGAAAGATCCATTCCCCGCTTCATCGGCACCGGGCGAAAATGAATGCCCGGCGGCAATTCTTTTCGAAATGTTGGATCATCCTGACAGATGAGCGTGATGTCAAACCCTTCGGTTTGCTGCAAATAGCGCGCCGTTTCCAGTACAAACTGCTTCATCGTCGCCGAAATGGTGGTACAAAAGCACAGCTTTTTCATGCTTCTCCCTTTCCTTGGTATTGAGTGTTTAAAATTTCCTGCACAATCGCCTGTAGCCGCATGCGGTTTTCCTCATATTGTTTTGCGGTATACAAAGCCACTTCCTGCTCCTTTTGACGGATGCCGCGCACCCCATCCACAAAGAGCGGTTCGATGCTTTTCACATCCTCCACGCGGTTGGCGTCGCAAAAACTCCGCGACAAAATGGCGGCCGATGCTCCTAAACGGTAATGCTCCGCTAAAATGTATTCCGAAGGAAGCATGCCGTGTCCGATGCGGGCGATCCCTCCGAATCCGTAAGGAATGCCGATTTGTTGTATCCGGCGGCAGAGCTGTTCCACCGTTTGATCGCTTAACAGTTCAAACAAAAAGCGCCGGTGATACGCCAAGTGAAGATCATTCAGCCCGATGTGCACCTCATCCACACCGGGAACGGAAAGCTGTTCTTCGAGAAGATCCGCCGCTTCAGCCGTTTCAAGCAGCAGCATGGTTTTTGCCCGCTGGTTGACCGCGCGGACAAAACGCTCCACTTCCTGTTTGGTACGGTACATCGGGAGCATCAAAATTTCAGCGCCAGCGGCAAGCGACGCATCGATTTCCTCCTCAGTGCCCGGCATCGAATTCGTCGCATCGTGAATGGGGTTGATGCGCACGAGAAGTTTGGAGGTTTTTAAGCCTTTCCGGATGCGTTTGACATCCTCGATGGTGTGGGTGGATTTGACCGTATCCATCCCGCGCTGGCGGTCTTCTTTTCCGAGCGTTTCCAAATCCACCCAAATGCGGTCCACGCCCGCCTTTTCAGCGATTTTCGCTACTTCAGGACGGTTGGTCAAATACATCAGCGTCAGCGCCATCTGCTTTTTGCTCCCCTTTCCTTTTTGCCGGCACACCGGTATAGACACCGGGGATGGTCAAATCCTGTACGACCACGCCGCCCATCCCCACGACACAGCCGGCGGCAATGCGGCAATGATCGCGTACCGCACTACCAATACCGAGAAAACAGCCTTCTCCAACGGTCACGCCTCCGCCGAGCCGTGCCCCGACCGAAAGATGCACATAATCCCCGATCCGGCAATCGTGCTCCACAACGGCGCCGCTGTTGATGATGCAGTGCCGTCCGACCACCGCATCAGTATGCACCACCGCCTGCGGCAGTACGACACTCCCTGCGCCGATTACAGAATCTTCGGATACAAATGCTGATGGATGAATCGCCGTATACCAACGAACATCACGAAGTTTTTGGGTGAGTGATTCCCGCAGCCGATTGTCTCCAACAGCAAGAAAAAACCAATCCTTTTCGTATCGCGTGTAATCGGAAACCGGGCCCAATACAGAGATTCCACATACCAACGTTCCCGGCTTTATCTGATCGTCAAGAAAGCCGAGCACGTCGTCGTTTTGGGCTTTTGCCAGATCGGCAATCACTTTCCCCTGACCGCCCGCACCGATGATGATCACTCTTTTGCTCATGAACGTTCACTCCTTTTCTGCTTTTGGGAACCTTCAAAGGGTTCCATCGTCGCCGCATGTTGAGAAGAGATTCCTTCCTGGCGCAAGACACATAAAACCGTCTGCCACAGGATCAAAAGATCTTTCCGAAAAGAAATCTCCTTGGTATACGCCACATCCAGCAAAAACCGTTCCTCCCAGGAAAGCAGGTTTCTGCCCCGCACCTGTGCCAAACCCGTCAAGCCTGGGCGAACATCATGCCGGTGATTTTGTTCCTCGGTATAGAGAGGAAGATACTCCACCAGCAGCGGACGGGGACCGACAAAACTCATCTCCCCTTTTAGGATGTTCCAAAGCTCCGGCAGTTCATCAAGGCTCGTCTTTCTTAAAAATTTCCCGTAGGGGTCAGGCGCTTTTCATCCGGCAACAGGCTGCCGTTAACATCCCGCTCCATCGTCATGGTGCGAAATTTCACCAAGGAAAACGGCTTGCCGTCCTTGCCGGGACGCTCTTGAACAAAAAAAGGATTGCCGCCGAAAAAAAGCCAACCGGCCGCCGTACCCGCCAAAAGCAAGGGCGACAGCCCGACGAGAGCGCCAGAGGACAGCAGCACATCGAAGCAGCGTTTGCCGCCCTTTGCATAAATGCCTTTGCCCGTCTCATTTTTGTCACGATCATCCATCAAGAAAAGCATCCTTTCACCAATTCGATCACGATGTCCTGCTGCCCCGGCGTCATTTTGTTGTCACTCGGCAGGCAAAGCCCCCGCGCGAACAAATCGCCCCCAACGTCGAGCGGTCTGCCGTCGGCGCCGCATGCGCCTTCTTTCCCGCGGACTTCGCCCTCCCTCGTGAAAAACGGCTGCATCCGGTAAAACGGCTGCAAATGCATCGGCTTCCAAAGCGGGCGCCCCTGCGCCCCATGCCGGGCGAGCACGTCCAAAATCTCGGTCGGACAGCTTTTTCCCTTTTCGGGAAGATACCGGGCGTCTCGTTCCCCGCGCTCCTGGCGGCACATCGCCTGCGGGTCAATCAACAAACAGGAAAGCCAAAAATTGGGCTCGCTGTTTTCGGCATCAAAGGGATTCATGCAAACGGGAAGATCGGAAAAAGCCTTTTGGTACCGTTCATAAATCGCTCGTTTTTGGGCGATGTGCTTTTCCAAATAAGGGAATTGCCCCCGCACCACTCCGGCGATCACATTGCTTATGCGGTAGTTGTAACCGATTTGCTCATGCTGGTACCACAGCGTATCTTCCCGCGCCTGTGTCGACCATTTTTTCGCCTGCTTAGCAGCCGCCGGATCGTCGGTCAAAAGCATGCCGCCGGTCGAACCGGTAATGATTTTATTGCCGTTAAAGGAAATTGCATTATATTGTCCAAACGTTCCGGTCCATGCGCCGCGGTACCGCGCGCCGAGCGATTCTGCCGCATCCTCAATCACCACAGCACCGAAACGCGCCGCCAGTTCGTTGATTTCTTCCATGCGGCAGGGGGTTCCATACAAATGGGTCACCACAACGGCGCGCGCATGGGGATCATGCAAAAACGCCTGCTCGAGTGCCGCGGGGTCCAGATTCCAGGTGTCGTACTCCGCATCGATCAGGACAGGATTGGCGTTCTCGTACCGTACCGGATTGACCGTTGCGCTAAATGTCAGATCGGAGCAAAGCACCGCATCGTTTGGCTGTACCCCCGCCAATTTGAGCGCCAGATGCAAGGCGGCGGTGCCCGAAGAAAGGGCGACGGCGTAGCCGCTTCCCGTCTGTTCACAGGCGATCTCTTCCACCGCCTCAATATTTTCGCCGATGGTGCTCATCCAGTTTTCGATATAAGCCTTGGTCATGTATTCCAGTTCTTCTCCGTGCATTGTCGGCGAACTGAGATACAGCATGGGATCAAAGACCGGGAATTTTCTGGCGGCGTCAAACATCGTGTTTCCCCTTTCTGCCAAACGGATCTTGTCCGCAGGCAACGATATGAACTGCTAACAGCTTGCCCAATATCCAAAAAATCATACAAAACAGCAAAACTGTGCAAAATCAAAAATAAAAAATCCCCGATGCAGTTTTTAAAAACTGCACCGGGGAAAAAGGATCCCAGTTTATGCATGCTGTTTTCTGCGACGCAGGCGCAACATCCCAAGCGATCCCAAAAAGACGAGAAGCGCTGCCACACTGATGCCCGCGCCAAGCTGGTTGCCGGGTGTTTCGTAGGTAAAGACGATGTCATTGGCGCCCTCATCGGCAACCACGGCCATAAACCCGACGTTCACACGATAAATTTCCGCCGGCTCTCCGTTGACGGTGGCATTCCAACCGTCCGCATACGGGACGGAGAAAAACACCAGATTCTGGCGTCCCAGCGTGATACTGCTGGTAAAGCCGGTGTCGGTCACCTCAAACGGTTCAGCGGCAGATGACGCGCGCTGCAAACAGGTGTACTGATAGTCCGTATCCGTCATCTTCGGATATTCCGCGTAAGGAAGCTGCTGCAGGAGATTTCCCACCTGCGCTTCCGTCTCAGCATCCAGATAAATGGCTTTCAACAGCAAATCGTCGCGGTCTTCCTCTTCGCACTGTTCCCACTGGCTGTCGCTGACGTAATATTCATAGGTAAAGCCCATGGGGATAAAGTACCGATTTTCAAACACCATATACCCATTTTGGGTGCTGACATAGGCAAATCCCGGAATCTGTACATCGGCATCGGCACTTTCCGGCACCATACGATAGCGAACCGACGTCAGCCCCCGCAGTGCCGTATAGCTGGCATCCGGACGGGAAGCCACATCGCGCGAAACGCCGATGCTCTCATAAAATTCCATCACCGACGGCGGTACGATGGAATGAAAGCACTGAATGCTGGGAAGATCCCAAAACATGCCCATATTATCGGGAGCGTCGTCGTCAAAATCGACGCGGTAAAAGCCTTCGGCATCGACCGAAAAAGGCTTTGCCTCAATCCCTTCCGTCACAATCTCGTCAAACACATCGTCGTGCGCCAGGCTTCGCCCATTTAAGAAAAGAATGTTCCCCGACAGCAAAATGACCGCCGCCAAGCTTCCCGCACACACTCGGTACCACAGCCGTTTGCCGCGCGGAAGCATCCGCAAGAGCCAAAGCAGCAGCAGCGAAATAACAGCCAGCGCGATGGTCTCCCAAAAGAGCGCGGGATTGGTGGGCAGCTTGAACCACTGGATGCTGCCATCCTCCTGCTTGCTGGGCAAAATCGCAATGAGTGCAAACACCGCGCAGCCGATCGCGGCCGTTCTCATGCCAAAGCGGGTGTCCCACGACGGTTCTTCGATGACCAAAAGCGTACAAAGGATCAAAAGCAGTGTCGGCATATAAAACCAGCGCGCATAATAGTTCGCATTGAGCGCCGAAAACAGGCTGTTGAACCACGGAATCAGCGCCATCGCTCCGCACAAACACAAAATCCGTTTGAGCCAGGTTTTTTTGTGTTCACGGAAATAAACCGCAACCCCCGTTATAGTAAAGAGCGGAATATACAGCGACACCGACGCCCATTTGGCATTGGAATCGGAAAACAGATTCGCCTGCGCCGGGACATCCGGCAGCAGGAAGAGGGATTCTGCCATCAACCCGTAGCGCTGTTCGTTGTTGTAAAAGATCATGCGCAGTCCCAAGTACAAATTCGACAACCGGTCGTTTCCGGCAATCGCCAAAACAGACGGAAGCAGCAAAAATGCGCTCAACAGCACCCCCAGCACACTTTCTGCCGCCAACTGCAAAAACTGCCGGAAACGAAAAGTGAACCGTCCGCTCCACAAATTCACCGCATAATACAGCAGCAAAAAGACGACTTGTCCAAAAAAGAAATAGTAGTTGATGACCGCACTGGCCGCCACCGCCAGAGTAAACCACCCATACCGACGGCGCAGCATCGTTTCATCGAGCGCCCACAGCAGCAGCGGAAAGACGATGACCGGTTCCAAAAAATGATTGAAAAAGACATTGTAGAGATTGAACCCGCAAAAGGCGTACAAGATGCCGCCCA
>CALXIC010000040.1 GCA_944388265.1 uncultured Clostridia bacterium
TGTACGGCGACGATTTGAACGAACAGCTTGCCGCACTGTTGGAACTCTTTGCAGAAAAAGACAGCGGCACGCTGGTGCTTCCCAATCTGCTGCCGATGCCGGCTTATTTTTCGGAATTGGAAGCCGAGCGCGAAGCGTCCCTTCCCGTGATGCGCTACCGCTTTGTCTTTACGGAAGATACCCGAAACGGCAGTACGGTTCTGTCTGCCATCCAAGGGGTGCACTACCGCGTGCAAAAAGGGGATACGCTTCCGCTCGTTGCCGCGAAACTGGGAACCACGGTCGAAGCGCTTTGCGCGGACAATCCGCAGGCGGCAGACGGGATGGATCTCATGGAAGGAGAGGTGCTATGGATTTCATCCGCATCGCAGGGGTGACGTTTGATCAAACCGCAGTCTTTTTGGACGGCTGCACCGAAGTGCTCTTGGAGATGAAGCGGCATTCTCCGGCGGATCGTTTGACGGTGACGGTGGCGCACGACTGGCAGGATACCCGCTTTTATGCGTTGCAGGCAACGCTTGGCGGGGAAGAGCTCTTTCTGGGATTTGTGGACAGCCAGAAGCGGGTGGTGGACGAAACCGGCGTGCATACGACGATTGTCGCCCGCAGCTTTCCGGCGCGGATGCTCGACCACGAGATCAAGCCCGGCACCTATTGTCAGGTGACCTCCGCACAGATTTATGAGAAGCTGGCAAAACCGTACGGCGTGAAAGGATCGTCCTTTCCCAAAAAAGCGGTGGTGCCGGAAATGATTGCAGAAAAAGGGACGAGCCTTTGGGCCTTTATCCGGCAGTTTTGCAAACTGGCGTACGGGAGAAGCGTGTATATTGACCGGGAACAAAAGCTGTCGCTTTCTCCCTATACCGGTGTGGATCACGTCTTTGGCAGTATGGGCATTCCGTTTACTTCGCTGTCGGTGGAGGAGGACCGCTACTCCATCCTTTCCACCCTTTACATCAAGACGGACGAAACCTCGTCCGGGGCGGCGTACTACGGCCGGGTGCTCCATAACGGGGTTGCGGACAAATTTCACGTCGACCGGGTGCGGTACTATCATCCGGAGAAAATCTGGGAAAATGACTTCTCCCTGGCCGGACGGGATGTGCTGCGCGAACGGCAGCTCGATTATCTGGAAATGACGCTGGAGCTTCCGGGCATTCATGCCATACGCGTGGGGGACACGGCGTCCATTCAAGATCAAAGCGGCGGGTATTCCGGGCTTTACGTGGCGGAGGTGCGCTATCTGCAGCAGGGCAGCGGCGCCAAAACCCGCGTAAAATGCTGGGACCGCCAAATCTTAAACGAGGGGTGAACGGATGGATCATCGACTAGTAAACGGCGATCTGGTTTATGACGGATCGGGAGATTTGAAAATGCTGCGCGGACTGGAAGAACTCTTGGAGCGCGCCATGCGCCGCTTTCGTCTTCGCCGGGGGAGCTTTGCCTGCAACCCCAATCTGGGCAGCCGACTGTACATGCTGGATCTGCATCAAGCGCAGCAATCAACCATTTTGGCGGTGCTCAAAGAGGCGCTGGAAGGGCTTTCGGAAGTATCGGTTTTATCGGTGGAAAAGGTGGAAGAAACGGCGGATCAAAATTTAAAGCTGGAAATTGTACTGGTTGTAAACGGGGAGCAGGCAGTCGTGGAATTGATGGGAGGATAAGATGGAACTTTCGGATGTATATAAAAAACTCAAAACGTCTTACGAAACGCAGACAGGGGAAACCATTTCCGATGACGGTGATTTTGGCATGCGCATGCAGGTAGTTGCCGGGGAGATGGCGGGACTCTATCAGCAGGCGGATTTTGTTTTGCAGCAGATGCTGCCGCAGACAGCCACCGGTATCTATCTGGAACGCCATGCCGCCATCCGCGGGATTGAGCGCAAACAGGCATCGGCAGCGGCGGGCACGGTGACTTTTTCGGCTGACGGAGCCGCCGCACAGGATGTGGAAATTCCGGAAGGGACGATGTGCACCTCTTCTTTGGGAAACGGCATTGTTTATGCGACGACCGAGGCGGTCGTCCTGCCGCAGGGGCAAACGTCGGTGGATGCACCGGTTGCCGCGACGGTGACCGGCAAGGAAACCAACCTTGCCGCGGGCGGCATTGATACGCTGGTCAGCGGAATTTCGGGGATCAGCTCGGTCACCAATGCCGAACCGTTTTCGGGCGGCTGCGAAATGGAAGAGGACAATCATCTGCGTCAGCGGCTTTTGATTTCTTATCTGCGGCCGATGAACGGGGCAAACCTGCGCTTTTATGAGGAATTGGCGCTGACGGTGTCGGGCGTGTGGAGTGCAAAGGCCGTGTACAGCACAACGACGGAAAATCAGCTCATCGTCTACATCTCAAACTTTTTCCGCAATACCCCGCAGAGTCTTTGCGATGAAGTGGCGGCCGTGCTTCAGGAGGCACGGGAACTGAATATTGAGGTTGTCGTCAAGGCCGCAACCCCCACCGTTCAGGCGATTACAGCGAAAATTTATGTGGAAAACCTGCAGGCGGCTACGACGCAGCGTGGTATGGCGGAGACTTATTTGGCAAACCGCTCGTATTTGCTGGGAATCGGAGAAGATTTCAATCCGTATACCTTTGCTTCGGGATTGAGCGAAGAATTGGAAGGATTTTGTGATTTGGTGTTCAGCAAACCCGCTATGCTGGTTTCCGTTTCGGACGATAAGATCTTTAAACCGGGTGTCGTATCGGTGACACTGGAGAAAAAGTAGGTGAAACGATGACAGCGTATGAACGTATGGCGGTGGCGCTCGATGCCACCGGATTGTATCATTTGGAAAAAGCACCCCGCATGTCCGCGGAAATGCAGGCATACGGAGCGGTTTTGGATCAGATTTACGAAAAGCTGCGCGATTGTCTTTATGGGGCGTTTTTGGATGAAATCGATAATCCCTATTCCGGATATCACGAGCGCTTGTTTGGATTTTCGCGCACGGCAAATGCCCTCGAACCACTGGATGTCGAACTTCGCAAGCAAAAAATTGAGGCGATGAAAAAACGGCTTTCCATCACGAATGAGGATTTTAATCCATCTGGACTTCAAAAAGCGCTGGAAAGTTACGGAATGACGGTGTCCTTTACCGAGCATCCGGCGGAAAAGACCGTGGACGTTGCCGTAACGGCGGATTTGGATCTTTTGGCGACCGAAGAAGAAAAAGAAACGGTGATCAAAGAACTGTTGCCCTGTCATGTGACGCCCGTTGTCACCTTTGCAGCCGAATAACGAAAAAACGAGGTTTCAGAAAGAAACCTCGTTTTTTGATGGGTGCTCTTGCACATTTTGAAATTTTTGGGTATCATGAAAGCACCATCGGTATAGAACACCGCATTGAACCGGCAGAAAGGGTAGAAATCGGATGAAAAAACCAAAAATTTTAGTGACGGCGTTTGAGCCGTTTGGGGGAGAATGTGTCAACCCCGCCTTGGAAGCAATGAAACAAATGAAAGAGGAAATCGCCGGTGTTTCGGTGATCAAGCTGCCCATCCCGACGGTGTATGAAAGCTCGTTGGCGCTCCTTTACCGCGCCATTTGCGAGCATCAGCCGGACGCCGTGCTCAGCATTGGACAGGCGGGCGGCCGCAGTGGGATCACACCTGAACGGGTCGCGATCAACTTGGACGATTGCTCCCTGCCCGACAATGCAGGCGATGTGCGCATCGACCGGCCGATTTTTGCCGACGGCGATGCGGCTTACTTTACCACACTCCCTGTGAAGGCGATGGTGCAGGCGATGCGGGAAAAAGAAATCCCGGCTGCGCTTTCTACGACAGCCGGGACCTATGTGTGCAATCATGTGATGTATGGGGTGCTTTACTATGCCAACCGGGAGTTTCCGGAGTTGCGGGCGGGATTTGTGCATGTGCCCTATCTTCCGAGTCAGGTGCAAGACAAACCGGGCACTCCTTCTTTGGAACTTTCCCAGATCGTGGCGGGGTTGGAGGCTTCGGTCGAAACCATTTTCACCCACGCACAGGATGTGCATACCATCGGCGGCAGCACCCATTGAGGAAGGGATTACTCTTTTCCCAGAAACGCATCGAGTGCGGTGCGGTACATCGCAGGGTAGAGGGTTTTGCTTGCGGCAAAGATCGGGACATTGTGATCGAGGGCGAAGCGTTCTGCCGGCAAGGAGGCGATGACCGCTCCTGCTTCCTGCAAAATGATGGTGGAAGCGGCATAATCCCACGGCGACAGCGTCGCTTCAAAAAAGGCGTCGTACCGTCCGCAGGCAACGGCGCACAAGTCCAGCGCGGCGGAGCCGGTGCGGCGCAAATCGCCGCCCACTTCAAAGAGCGCTTGCGCAGTGCGGAAAGTTTTGGGGATGAGATCCCGGTAATAGGGGGAGGTGCCGATGGCGATCAGCGATTCTTCGATCGGGCGGTCCGCCGCATGAATGGGTTCGCCGTTCATGGTCGCGCCATTTCCTTTGGAGGCCGCAAAGAGTTCTTTGCGGTAAGGATCGTACACCACCCCGGCGACCATTTCCTGATCCAGGCAAAGCCCCACCGAGATCGCGGAACACTGACAGCCGCGGATAAAGTTTGCGGTGCCGTCGATGGGGTCGATGATCCAGTTGTATCCGGGATGAAGGGTGTGGATTTCATCTTCTTCTGCGAGAAAATGTGCGTCGGGCAAAAGCGGCGTCAGTGTTTCGACCAAAAACTGCTGGGAGGCGACGTCCGCCGTCGTCACAAAATTGGCGTGCCCTTCTTTGGACGATACTTTCGGGTGCGGAAGTGCTACGACGCGCTGTCCCGCTTCGATAGCGGCAAGCCCCATTTCTTTCGTCAGCTGATGAAGATCCATGATTGGTCATCCTTTCTTGTTCATGCGTACGCCCGTTTTTCGGGTGCTTGTTCAGTGCTATTATAGAAAAATTCCAAATGCTTGTCAAATGCTGTAAAATGCGCTACAATAGTTAGAAAAGATTTTGAAAGAAGATGATTTCATGGCGCAGCTGCGGGAAGAAGAGATGGGATCGGCACCCATTGGGAAACTGATGGTACAGATGGCGATCCCTTCGATTGTCGCGCAATTCATTAACCTGCTCTACAACATTGTCGACCGCATTTATATCGGACATATTCCGGGCATCGGGGTCAACGCCTTGACGGGCGTAGGATTAACCCTGCCGGTGATTACGCTGATTTCCGCATTTTCTGCCCTCGTCAGCAACGGCGGTGCGCCGTTGGCCTCCATTTGGCTGGGGAAAGGCGACCGCAAGCGCGCGCAGGAAATTTTGGGAAGCGGCACATTTTTCCTTTTGGTGTGCAGCGTGCTGTTGATGATTGTGTTTTATCTCTTCCAGCGGCCGTTTTTGATGGCGTTTGGCGCGAGTGAAGCGACGATTGAATACGCCGTCGATTATCTGTCGGTGTATCTGGTGGGGACCATTTTTGTGGAATTGGCACTGGGGCTGAATGCCTTCATCATCTGTCAGGGGCATTCCAACATCGCGATGTTTTCGATCGTGATCGGCGCCGCGGCAAATATTGTGCTCGATCCGATCTTTATCTTCATCTTTGGCATGGGCGTGAAAGGCGCCGGCTGGGCAACCGTCATTTCGCAGTGCCTGAGTGCGGCGTGGAATGTGGGATATCTGGCAAGCAAGCGCTCGAGCCTTCGTTTGGAACGGAAATACATTCGTCCGAATTTCCCTGTCATGAAGCGTTATTGTGCGCTGGGGGTGTCGCCGTTTATCATGCGTTCGACCGAAAGCCTCATCAGCATCGTGATGAATCACGGCTTGATGGTGTACGGCGGCGACTTGTACGTCGGATCGCTGACGATTATGCAAAGCGTCATGCAGCTCTTTAATGCGCCGGTGGCGGGCTTTACGCAAGGGGTTCAGCCCATCATCAGCTACAACTTCGGCGCCGGGAAATTTGACCGTGTGCGCAAAACTTACCGCCGGATGATTGGTTTTTCCTTCGGCTCCCAGTTTGTGTGTACGCTGTCCTGCATGCTGTTCCCGCGGGTGTTTGCCGGCATGTTTACGACCAATGCCGAGATGATTGCGCTGGTCGGACAAAAGATGCCGATCTTTTTCTTCGGGATGCTTTTCATGGGGTTGCAGTCGGGCGTGCAGCCAACCTTTATGGCGCTTGGACAGGCAAAAACGTCGATGTTTGTCGCACTGCTGCGTAAAGTACTGCTGCTGGTTCCGCTGGCGCTCATCCTGCCGCATTTCTGGGGCGTGATGGGGATTTACCTGGCCGAACCGATTTCCGATACGCTTTCCGCGACGACGGCCGGTACGGTATTCTTGCTGCGTATCAAGAAGGTTTTGACGCGTGAGACACTGGATAAAATCAAATAAGACGAAGAAAAGGCGGATGCTATTGCATCCGCCTTTTTCAAAACGCAAAAAGGACAGGCACAAGGCCTGTCCTTTGTTGTTTACAAACTTACGCTTTGTTGACCGAACCAAAGAGTTCCATTTTTTCTTTGACGGTTGCTTTGATTGCTTCAAAGCCCGGAGCGAGCAGTTTTCTCGGGTCAAAGCCTTTGCCCTGGAGATCTTTGCCTGCTTCAATGTATTTGCGGGTTGCGTCCGCAAATGCGAGCTGGCATTCGGTGTTGACGTTGATTTTGGAAACGCCCAGGTCGATGGCTTTTTTGATCATGTCAGCCGGGATACCGGTACCGCCGTGGAGCACGAGCGGCATCATGCCGGTTTTTTCCTGAACAGCTGCGAGGGTTTCGAACGAAAGACCCGCCCAGTTTTCCGGATATTTGCCGTGGATGTTGCCAATGCCGGCAGCCAGCATGGTGACGCCGAGGTCAGCGATCATTTTGCATTCGTTCGGATCTGCGCATTCGCCCATACCGACGACGCCGTCTTCTTCACCGCCGATGGAGCCAACTTCTGCTTCGATGGACATGCCTTTTTCTTCGCAGATTGCAACCAGTTCTTTGGTTTTTTCGATGTTTTCTTCGATCGGATAGTGCGAACCGTCAAACATGATCGAGGAGAAACCAGCTTCGATGCATTTTTTCGCACCTTCGTAGGAGCCGTGGTCCAGATGCAGGGCAACCGGAACGGTGATGTTCAGTTCTTCGAGCATCCCGTTGACCATGCCAACGATGGTCTTGTAGCCGCACATATATTTGCCGGCGCCTTCCGATACACCGAGGATAACCGGAGAGTTGAGTTCCTGAGCGGTCAGGAGAATAGCTTTGGTCCATTCCAGGTTGTTGATGTTGAACTGACCAACTGCATAATGGCCAGCTTTTGCTTTGGTAAGCATTTCTTTTGCAGAAACTAATGGCATTTTGAAGATCCTCCAATCTTTATTTCCTGCATTGCTGCAGGTTGGAACATTTCTAAAATTATTATAGCACAACGATTGGGAATTGTACAGAATAAAAATGCAAAGCACGGTATTTTTTGCAAAAAGTTGAGAAAAGACATGGAAAAAGCCGCCCAACAGGCTGGGCGGCTTTTGGAGGAAGGAAAGAAAGTTATTGGAAATCTTTCATATAATCCCCGTGTGCTTCGATGAGTTCGTCGCACATCGAGATGATGTCGTCGATGGAGAGTTCGGCGGCGGTGTGCGGGTCGAGCATGGCGGCACGGTAAACGTCTTCGCGTTTTTTGGTGACCGCTGCTTCGATGGTCATCAGCTGGCAGTTGATGTTGGTCATGTTCATAGCCGCACACTGTACCGGCAGTCTGCCGACATGGCACGGATGGATGCCCATGCCGTCCACCAGGCAGGGAACTTCAACGCAGGCGTCGTCCGGCAGGTTGTCGATCAGGCCGTGGTTTAGGACGTTGCCGCCGATTTCATACGGGGTGTTGGTGACGATCGCTTCCATAATGTAGGAGGCGTATTCGCGCGAACGTTCGTGTTCGATTTTGCCGTCTTTGAGGATGTTGTTCCTTTCTTCTTCCCATCCGTTGATCTGGTTCACACAGCGGCGCAGATACTCGTCGATCGGAATGTTGTAGCGGTCGATGAGTTCCGGATAGTTTTTCTTGATGTAGAACGGATTGTATTCGGCGTTGTGTTCGCTCGATTCGGTGCAGTAGTAGCCGAAGTGGCGGATGTATTCGTAGCGCACCATGTTGTCGTGTTTTTCGGTGGCGTTCTTTTCCGCGGCGCGGCGGCGGATTTCCGGATAGAGGTCGTTGCCGTCTTTGTCATAGATTTCCAACAGCCAGCCCATGTGGTTGATGCCGGCGATTAGTTCGCGGCGGCCTTCGAGTTTGTCTTCCATGCCAAGCTGGGTCAAGAGATCCTTCGAGCAGACCTGCACGCTGTGGCAAAGACCGATCGTTTTGACGTTGGTGTAGCGCTGCATGTAGCCGGTGAGCATCGCCATGGGGTTGGTGTAGTTTAAAAGCCAGGCGTTCGGGCAGACTTCTTCCATATCGTCGGCAAACGCTTTCATCACCGGGATGGTGCGCAGTGCGCGCATGATGCCGCCGATGCCCAGCGTGTCGGCAATCGTCTGTTTGAGGCCGTATTTTTTCGGGATTTCAAAGTCGGTGATGGTGCACGGGTCGTAGCCGCCGACCTGAATGGCGTTGACGACAAAAGTGGCGTCGCGCAGCGCGTCTTTGCGGTTTTCTTCGCCGCAGTAGGTGGTGATGTGCGCGCGGGATTCGTTGACGTTTTTATTGATTGCGCTGAGGATGATTTCCGATTCCTCCAAACGGACGGGATCGATGTCATAAAGCGCGATTTCCGCTTCGCGCAGAGCCGGGGTGCACATGCAGTCGCCCAAAACATTGCGGGCAAAAACGGTGCTGCCTGCGCCCATAAAGGTGATTTTCAACATAATCAATCGCTCCTTTTACAAAAAACTAGGAAAATTGCAACCGTTTGCTGCTGATATCAATATACCAAGGAATGGATGCAAAAACTAGGGGAAGATGTTTCCATTTTTTTGCCTGATGTTGCCTTTTTGATGGTTTCATGCTAGAATGGAGCAAATCAAATAAGGAGTATTCATATGACGGAAGAATGGTATTTGGAGGAGGAACGGCGCCGTCCGGCGCTCACGGTGCGCCACTGCGGACAGGAGGCGTGCCGTCCGGGACATTCGTATGGTCCGGCGGTGCGTGACCACTATCTGGTTCATCTCGTGTTGTCCGGCAAAGGGATTTACCGCTATGCCGACACCGAGCTTTCGCTCGGTACGGGGGACGGGTTTTTGATTCTGCCGGGGGAGCGCACCTTTTATCAGGCAGATGTGGATGACCCGTGGGCATACGTCTGGGTAGGGTTTGACGGATACGAGGCCAAGCGACTGCTCGCCGACTGCGGGCTGGACGATCAAACCCGCTTTTTTCATGCGCGGGAGATGGAAGCGCTCGAACAGGAATTTTTCGGATTGGTTTCCCTCTTTCAGCAGCCGGTGGGCGCTTATGCCATTTTGGCGCAGTTTTATCGGGTGGTTGCACAGATGGAACAGCCCCGCCTGCGCAAAACGGGCGGCGCCGATTATTTTGAGAAAGCGGCGGAATACATTCGCCGCAATTACAGCTACCATTTGCAGATTGCCGATTTGGCCGCCCATATCGGGGTGGACCGCACCTATTTGTATAAGCTCTTTTTGCGCGAGGCGGGGATGTCGCCGCAGGAATATCTGATTCGTTACCGCCTGCAGGAGGCGTGCGAGCTCTTGAAAAACAGCACGCTGACCGCGTCGGAAGTGGCGTTATCATGCGGTTTTCAGGATGTTCCTTCGTTTTATAAGCAATTTCAACGAAGGATGGGGCAAACGCCTATGAATTATCGTCGAAATGCAAAGACAAAAACGCTGGACGACGTACATAAAATATGGTAAACTGATTTAGAAAATAATAAAACATATCCAACCATATGGAATGTTATAACAAATGATTGTCGAATGAAAGAAAGGGATTGTGCCATGAAAGAGCTGCAAAGTTCCGAAGAAATTTTGCTGTTTTGCAAAGCACTGAGCAGTGATGTGAGACTGCGGATTGTCGAGATTTTAGGAACCCATGGAGAACGCAATTTAAACGAATTGGCGGCTCATCTGGGGGTGACCAACGGAGCGATGACGGCGCATATCCGCTTGCTTTCCGATGCCGGCATTATCATGGTGCGCCATTCGTCCGGCAAACGCGGGTCGCAGAAAACCTGTTCGCTCGTGAACCAGCGGTATCTGGTGAACCTGATGAACGAACAGCAGGACGAAAATTCCTATAAGGCGGAAATCCCGATCGGGCAGTACAGCGCCTATCATGTACAGCCGACCTGCGGCATCGCAACGTCTTCTTCCATCATCGGTGAGGTGGACGACAGCCGCTATTTTGATTCGCCGCTGCGGGTGAACGCCGGGATTTTGTGGTTTTCCAGCGGCTATCTCGAATACCGTCTGCCGAACTATCTCAAAGCGGGACAGGAACTCACCGAAATTCAGATTTCGTTTGAAATTTCCAGTGAAGCGCCGGAAACCAACAATCAATGGCCGAGCGACATTGCATTTTCGCTCAACGGGCATCTGCTGGGCGTGTGGACCAGCCCGGGCGATTTCGGCGATACCAAGGGGATGTATGCGCCCGACTGGTGGCCGTCGTACTGGAACCAGTATGGGCTTTTGAAGCTGCTGTCCGTTACGAAGGACGGATCGTTCATCGACGGAGTGAAGATTTCGGACTGCACCGTGGATGACTTGCAGATTGATTCGCGCAGTGAAATGTGTCTGCGCATGGAAGTTAAGGAGCGGGACGGTCGTCCCGGCGGGATGTCGCTGTTTGGGCGTCATTTCGGCAACTATAATCAGGATATCATTGCCCGCATCTGCTATACCGAAGCGGAACGGGAGTAAGGATGTGCCATGGCAAGAAAAAAACAGGAATACAACAACGAGAGTATTACCGCGTTGACGGGTGCCGACCGGGTGCGTAAGCGCCCGGCGGTTATTTTTGGGTCGGATGGACTGGACGGCTGCGAGCAGTCGTTTTTTGAAATCCTCTCCAACTCCATCGACGAAGCGCGCGAGGGGTACGGCGACCGCATTTTGGTGACGCGTTACCTCGACCATTCGCTGGAGGTGCAGGATTTTGCCCGCGGCATTCCGGTGGACTATAACCCGCGCGAACAGCGTTACAACTGGGAATTGGTGTTTTGTGAACTCTATGCCGGCGGCAAATACAAAAACAATGGCGGCGGCGATTACGAGTTTTCGCTGGGGCTCAACGGATTGGGCTCCTGTGCCACGCAGTATGCGTCGGAATATTTCGACGTGGAGGTGCAGCGCGACGGCGAGCATTTCACCCTTCATTTTGAAAAAGGGGAAAACATCGGCGGTCTGCACAAGGAACCGGCGAAAAACAAAAAAACCGGTACCCGCCAGCGCTGGAAACCGGACCTGGAGGTCTTTACCGACATCGACATTCCGGTCGAATTTTTCCGCGAAACCTTGAAGCGCCAGGCCGTGGTCAACCGGGGACTGGTGTTTGTTTTTCGCAACGAGGTTTCCAAAGGCAAGTTTGAAACCGAAGAATTCT
>CALXIC010000041.1 GCA_944388265.1 uncultured Clostridia bacterium
AATATCCAGGAATGGAAGCATTGGTGGGAAGGCTTTGTCAAGGAGTTTCACCAGATTTCCGCTGCCGGTGCGGACGGAAATCTCCACACGCGCACCCTCTACCGCATGGAGATGGCGAAAAAGATCTGCGAGGATTGGGCAACCATCCTGCTGTCGGATGAAACCATCCTCAAGGCGTCGGATCCGAAAACCAATCAGTGGCTGGCGGGCGACCAAAACCGCAAGGGCTTTTTGGACGCGGTGCAGTTTTACGATCATTCCAACCGGCTCATCGAGGAGATGATGCGCTCCGGCACCTGTGCCTGGGTGCTGACGGCCGAAGAGATGCAGGTCGAAAACGGCCGCGTGATCCCCAACAGCCGCGCCAAGCTCTGGGTGGATTACCTGCCCGCGGAATACATCCTGCCGCTCACCATCCGCCACGGCGAGGTGGTGGAGGCCGCTTTTGTGTCGGAGGTATTGCTGGAGGGGAAATCCTTCCTCTACCTGCAAACCCACCTCCTCAAAAACGACGGCTATCACATCCGCAACGAATACTTCCGGGGCACCGGATCGACGGCAGCCGATTCGGCCTTTGTGCCCTGTGCGCTGCCGCGGGGAATGGTCAAAGAGCTGGCGACCGGTTCGTCGGTGCCGCTCTTTTCGGTGGCCACCCCCAACGTTGTGAAGTCCATCACCGGCGGCGACGGGCTCGGCATGGCGGTATTTGCGACGGCGCTGGATCAGCTCAAAGCGGTGGACAAGGCGTTTCACAACTTCGTCAAGGATCTGGAGCTGGGCGGGAAAAAGGTCTTTTACGACAAATCGCTGGTGCAGTACCGCACCCTGCCTGATGGGACAACGCAGCCGGTGATGCCGGATGACCTCCAAAACCAGCTCTTTTTGCAGCTGGGCGACGGGGATGATCTAAAGGATTCGCGCGATCCCATCCACGAATACAACCCCTCGCTTCGTGTGGAGGAAAACGCCAAAGCGGTGCAGCACGCGCTCAACTATCTGTCGTTTCAGTGCGGGCTGGGCACCCAGCATTACCGCTTTGATCCGGTGAGCGTCAAGACCGCCACCGAATACACTGGCGACCGGCAGGATATGCGCCAGCACGCGAGAAAGCACCAGATCCCGCTGCGGGCGGCGCTGGTGCGGCTGATGCGCGGCATCCTCTGGGCGGCCAAGACCATCCAGGGCGCCGACGTCGACCCCGAGACGGAGATCACCGTCGAATTTGGCGACAGCTTTTTTACCGACGAAAACGCCGAACGCATGCAGATGGCGCAGGATGCGCGGGACGGCTTTCTGCCGCCCTACCGCTACACCATGCGCTGGTACGATTTGGACGAAGAGACCGCCCGGCAGTGGGTGCAGGAGGCGAAAACGGAGGAATCCGCAGACCTTCACCTGTTCGATGAGGTGTGATGCATCATGCTGACGCCCGAATGGCTGGCCGGTTGCGCCGAACCGCTGCGCGCGCTTTATCTGGAAGCGGCCGCGGATGTATTGGATGAGATGGCAAAAAGGATTGCCGCCTATGATTTTTACATTCCCGCCGCACAGTATCAGGAAGAGAAGCTCAAACAGATGGGTCTCACCCGTCAGACGGTGCAAAAGGAACTGAAAAAACGCACCGCAAAAACCGAGGAAGAACTCCGCCGGCTGATGAAAGAGGGCGCGGCCCTTGCCCTGTCGCGGGGCTATGCGGGCGAGGGCAGGGCACGCCCCCAAACGATGTCCGAGCCGATGAAGAAGCTGATGCAAGCGGCGTACCGCCAGACGGCCGGACTGCTCGAAAACATCACCAAAACCACCGCCAACACGGCTTCCCGCCAGTTGGAGCACGCATTGGATCTGGCGTGGATGGAAGTGTCTTCCGGCGCCATGTCGCCGCAGGAGGCGAGCCGAAAGGCCATCAAGCGCCTGGCGTCGCAGGGTCTTTCGGCGGTGACTTATCCTTCCGGCAAAACCGACAGCCTCACCACGGCGGTGACCCGCGCCGTGCGCACGGGGGTGAATCAAGGCGCTTTGCAAATTGCCCTGCAGGACGCCAAGGAGCTGGGCTGCGATTTGGTGGAAGTGACCGCCCACGCGGGTGCCCGTCCCGATCACGCGCTTTGGCAGGGCAAAGTCTATTCCATCAGCGGAAAAACCGAAGGATACCCAAAACTTTCCACCGCCACCGGCTACGGCACGGGTGCGGGCTTGGGCGGCTGGAACTGCCGGCACAGCTTTTTCCCCTATGCGGAGGGCAGCGGCAAAAGCTACACCGATGAAGAGCTCCAACGGCTCGAGGACGAAGCGTTTATGACCTACCGGGGGAAAACCCTGACCCGTGGGGAAGCGGATGCCATGAAGCAAAACATCCGGTCCGTCAAAGAAAAGTGGACGCTCGAAACCTCGATGCTGCACGCGGCGAAGCTGGATGCAGCACAGGCAGAGGCTTACCGAAAGAAATGGATTGCGCAGGATGCCGAATTTACGCATTTTTATCAGCAGGCTTTGCAGCGTTTGGAGGACGCCAAACATACTTACGGGGATGATGATTTGGTTGCGAAGCTGCAGGAGGATATTGAAAATCTTTCGGAACGTGATATAATTAAAATACAAAGAATCAAAGAAGCCGGTCATCTTCCGGATGAAGCAGTTGTGCATTTAACGCCAACGCCGATTGATGTGGAATCTTTTGCATTTGATGCTTATCACGTTACGCAGGAACGAAACCGTCCCATCACCCGGGAAATGGCAGTTCAATGGATCAAAGAGGCAAAATTTTCGGTGACCGTATGGGACGGAAAATCCGAACGGTATTATTCTGAAAACGGCGCTGCTTATGTACTCTGGAAAGAAAAAACAATTCGTACTGCTTTTTTGAAAGAAGCCTTTGATGACCGGCTAAAAGCAATGCTCAAGGAGGTAGACAAATGAAGTACTTTTACAAGGGAGTGGAGTACATCCCGTATGAAGGCGAGGATACGGCCAAATTTGTGAAGTGTCCTTTGGTGGATGAGTTTATCGAAAATGGTGACTGTCTCGAAACCAGAGATTTGAATCCGTATTTGATTTTGCCGAGATTCACGAAAAAGGAAAATTATCGGGAAATCTGTGAAGCGTGTCCGTTTCACAATTATTAAACACTCGGAACCATCCGAGTGTTTTTTTATAAGCAGTTGGTGAAAGCGTTTTGCTTTGGACCTTGGGGTCCTTGGCAAAGCGCTTTTTTGATACCCATTTTTGCCCGGCGGGGCGTAAAACACGCAAACCAGGCGGACGCAACCCGCGAAAAAAAGCGTAGGAGGATTTTATGAAACGAGAAGAAGTCAAAACCATCCTTCCGTCCATCACCGACGAGCAGCTCCAGCAGCTGATGGATCTGCACGGCAAGGACATCACCGCAGAAAAACAAAAGGCCGCGGCTTTGTCCGGCGAGCGCGATACGCTCCAAACTCAGCTCACGGAAGCGACCAACGCTCTCAAGGCATTTGAGGGGGTGGACGTCGCCGATCTCAACGGACAGATCGCCGCGCTCACCCAAAAGCTTTCCGACCAGGCGGCGGATTTCGCGTTTGACCGAAAGCTTTCGGAAGCGATGCGCAAGCACGGGGCAAAAAGCGAAAAAGCCGCACGGGCGCTGCTGGATGTGGATGCGCTCAAAGCGTCCAAAAATCAGGATGCGGACATCGAGGCGGCGTTTGCCGCACTTCAGCAGTCGGACGGTTATCTGTTCGGCTCCGAGCAAAGAGGCGCGCACGTCGATCTCGGCGGCAGCCATGGCCAAAGCGGGGACGGCGGGGAAGAGGATGGCGTCACCCGCGCATTCAAAGCACTCAACCCAACCATTCAATTTTCGTAAACAAGGAGGATTTTTATGGCACATACCTCTCAGGTACGCTATGCAGCATTGGTCGACGCCAAGCTGCGCGCCACCATGGTCAAAAAAGACGGGGTGATTTTTTCCACCCGCTATGAAGGCAATCCCAAAGCCGGCACGGTCAAAATTCCGGTGCGCGATACCGAAGTGTCGGTGCAGGCCTACGACAAAGCAAGCGGGGTGTCGGGCACCAGACCAGCGGACAAAGCGGCAGCAGCTACAAAGAAAAGGCGTTTACCGGTTTTCCCAAACCGGCCGAAACGACCACGGCAACCGGAAGCCATATCACCGGTACGTCATCGGTAACGCTTGCCGTGGTCAGCGTTACGACGGATGGTACGTTTTATATTGGTGTACCGGGTGCATCCAGTGCGAATGCCGCTTATTCGAATTATATCAATTTCAGCTATCTGTGTGCAGAAGAACCAGAGGAGGAAACGGCATGATCTATGCATTTACCGGCGCTTTTGTGGCGCTCGATTTCATCACCGGCATGGTGAAGGCTTTCGGCACCAAATCCTTTACCAGCACAAAAATGCGGCAAGGGCTGTATCATAAAGTAGGGCTGGTTTTGTGCGTGGTGCTGGGGGTACTCATCGATTACGCACAGGGGTATCTTTCGCTGGGGATCCGTCTGCCGGTGGCGGCGACGATCTGCGTTTACATCATTTTGATGGAGATTTCGTCCATCGCGGAGAATATCTTGGAAATCAACCCCAAATTGCAGGGCGGGAAGATTGCGACCCTGTTTGAAACTTTTCGAAAGGATGATAAACATGACAAATGAAACCACCAGAGAAATCATCAAATGCCTGGCGTCACAGACGGCAGTGGAAACGATTGCAGAGGCTTACGGTGTGACCGAGGAAGAAATCAAAGCCATTGCATCCGAATACAACGATCAGATCGAAGAAGAAAAGGAATGGCTGGAAAGGATCGGGTGGACGAAATGAACGTATTGGACGTCTCTT
>CALXIC010000042.1 GCA_944388265.1 uncultured Clostridia bacterium
GGAGGTTGTGAAGCGCAACCGGAATGCGCAGCATCGACGCCAGCGTCACCAAATCGGCGCCGACATGGCCGTACACCGTCACCCCATGGTTTGCGCCCCAGTTTGCCATCACGCTGTACACATCGGCAAACGCGCCTTCTCCCGTGAGCCGCGGCACAAACCACGTCGTCGGCCAGGTGGGATCGGTCCGCTTGTCGATGGTGGTGTGCACATCGTCCGGCAGGTTTGCGGTCCAGCCTTCGGCCAGCTGCAATACCGGGCCGATTCCCTCGACGATGTTCACCCGCAGCATGGTCACCGGCATTTCCGCCTTGCAGCGGAAATGACTCGAGAAGCCTCCGCCGCGGAAATATTCATAGTTTGCACGGCACCAGTCGGTCGCTTCCAGGCAGGCGTTGATGTCCGTGTCGGTCATTTCCCAGAAAGGTTTCATCACCGATTCGCCCGCTTCGTTCTTCGAAGCGCCGCTGCCGTCAAGTGCGGTCGCACCCGAGTTGATGAGGTGGATAAAGCCGTCCTTCGCGACGCCCTCCGGTTTCTGTCCGGTGACCCGTTCGCAGGCTTTCGGGCTCCAGTAGGTGCGCACGTCATGGAAGCAGGGGGCGGTATGCGTCACCAACGTTCCCAGCATCATGGCGACCCCGTTTAAGGTGTCATTTTCGGTGGCAAACGGCGTGGGCATCTTCGGACCGTTCCAGTCAAAGGTGGACGCCAAGATCGCTTCGCTGAAATCGGCGTTCGGCAGCCAGTCGGTCCAGTTGCGCTGTCCCTGGAAGCCGCCCGCCACGGCGTTTTTGCCGAGAGCTTCTTCATGCCAGCCGAGGTCGTCGAGTTTCGGATTGCCGTACAAAATGTCGCGCATGACCATCGTCATCTTGGTGATGAATTCCCAGTCCTGATCGGGCGGCACCACCTTCGATTTGGTGATGACAGCCGGCAGATTCTTGCCCGCATTGCAGTCAAAGCCTTCCTTGCAGTGTTCTTTGACCCAGGCAAGGGCTGCTTCGTATTCTTCGGGATCGTAGATGCCGAGTGTGATGCGGCGGATGATTTCGGTCATGTCCACCCATTCCGGGCGAATGCCAAAGTATTTCTGGAACATCGAGGCGTCGCAGTAGCTGCCGGCGATGCCCATCGCCACGCCGCCCAAATTGACGTACGCCTTATTCTTCATCCAGCCGACCGCCACGGCACAGCGGGCAAAGCGGAGGATTTTTTCCGCCACGTCTTCCGGCACGCGAGTGTCCGAAGCATCCTGCACATCTTTTCCGTAAATGGAAAACGCGGGAAGCCCTTTTTGTGCGTGCGCCGCCAGCACCGCCGCCAGATAAACCGCACCCGGACGTTCGGTACCATTGAAGCCCCAAACCGCTTTGATGGTGCGGGGGTCCATGTCGAAGGTTTCACTGCCGTAGCACCAGCAGGGGGTAACGGTGAGGGTGGCCACCACGTTTTCGGTCAAAAACTGGTCGGCGCAGGCCGCCGCTTCCGCGCCGCCGCCGATCGTCGAATCGGCGATCACGCACTGCACCGGCGTACCATCCGGATAGCGCAGCGTTTCTTCGATGAGCTTCTTGGCATTTTTTGCCATGGTCATGGTCTGCACTTCCAGCGATTCGCGCACACCGCCCCAGCGGCCGTCGATTGTGGGTCGAATCCCAATCTTCGGATACAACATTTCAAATTCCTCCTTCTTGTTTCAGGATGGTCTGATATCTTTCATAAGCCCGATTCCAGGGCTGTTGATCGGATGGGGTAAAATATTTGAGCGCTTCGGTACGCGCCACCAATGCGCGCCCGGCTTCGAGACTTTCCAGTTCCCCGAGGGTGGTCAGCTGAATCAACAGATTGCCGATGGCAGTTGCCTCAATCGGTCCGGCAACAACCGAAAGCCCGGTGCAGTCCGCCGTCATTTCGCACAAAAGGCCGTCCTTCGTGCCGCCGCCCAGCACATGCAGTACCGAAAAGGTCTTTCCGGTCGTGCGGGCAAGCTGATCGAGCCCCACGCGGTATTTGAGCGCCAAGCTTTCGTAGATGCAGCGCATCACTTCGCCCACCGTTTCCGGCACCGGCTGATGGGTGCAGCGGCAAAATTCCCGCACACGTCCGGGAATATCGCCCGGCGGCGAAAATTCGGGAGCATCCGGATCGATGAAGCTTTGCAGCGGTTTCGAGGAAAGCGCCAGCCGTTCCAGTTCGGCATAGGAATATTCCTGACCTTCCCGCCGCCACTGACGGCGGCTTTCCTGAATGAGCCACAGCCCGATGATGTTTTTGAGATAGTTGATTTGGCCGTTGGCGCCCCGTTCGTACGAAAGGGCAAGTGTTCTGCTCTCGGGCGTGAGCACCGGTTCGTCCAACTCGCACCCCAAAAGGCTCCACGTGCCGCAGGACAAAAAGGCGGCGTTTTCGTCTTTGGACGGCATGGCCGCCACCGCGCACTGGGTATCGTGTCCCGCGACGGCAATCACCTTGGCGTCCCCAATGGTCCCGGCCACCGTGCCGCTCGGCACACGGGATGCAAACAGCGATGCCGAAAGATCAAAGATTTCGAACACCGCCTCACTCCACTGCCCCGTTTTGGCATCAAGGAGCTGGCTGGTCGAAGCGATCGACGTTTCGCACACCTCGACGCCGCACAGTTCATGGATGAAAAGGTCGGGCATAAACAGCAATTTTTTCGCTTTGGCAAACAGCTCCGGCTGTTGTTTGCGCACCGCCAGCAGCTGAAACAGGGTGTTGATCGCCATGATCTGGCTGCCCGTTTCGGCATAGAGCGCATCGGGGGAGATTGTTTGAAACGCTTCTTCCACCATGCCGTCGGTGCGGGCGTCGCGGTAATGCACCGGATCGCCCAGAAGGCGTCCGTCTTCACCAAGCAGCCCGAAGTCCACGCCCCAGGTGTCAAATCCAATACTGTCGAAGGAACCCGCTTTCTCCATGCCCACCCGCACCTGCTGCATGAGGTCTTGAAAATCCCAGCAAAAATGGCCGTCTCGTTCTCTGGGATTGTTTTCAAAGCGGTGCACTTCTTCGTACACCAGCCGTCCGTCTTGGATGCTCCCCAAAATCGCCCGTCCGCTGGATGCACCGAAGTCGAACGCAAGTGCCCGTTTCATTGCACAACTCCTTTTTTCAGCAAAATATTCGCATAGATGGCCGTTTCACCCGTCGCGACAATCGCATAGGCCTTTTTCGCCCGTTCATAGAAGGCAAAGCGTTCGGTCATCTCGATCGCTTTGGGATCTTCGCCGTGTTTTTCAAGCAGTGCGCGGTATTCCTCCCAAATTACCGGCACGCAGGGATCGCCCGGCACCACTTCCATCAGCGCGACCGGTTTTTCCACATAGGTGTCCAGCGGCAGCAGCTGCAAAATCGCATCGAGCATATCGGGCACCGAATGTCCGTCCGCCCGCACCACAATCGCATCTTTGCCGATGCTTTCCGCCGGGAAATTGCCGTCGGCAAGGACAATTTCGTCGCCGTGCCCCATTTCATCCAGCACTTTCAAAAGTTCTGGGGACAAAACTGCGGGAATTCCTTTCAGCATACCGATTACCTCCAGCCGTTTTCAAATTTTTTATAGCCCGGATGCCGTCCAGTCACCCGGTAAAAGCCGCGCAGGTCGATAAGTTTTTGGATGTTTTCGCGGCTGATGTCGTGGCTGCCGCCCAAAATGATGGCGTTGATGGTGATCTTTGCCCACAGTTCCAGACTTTCCATCCGGTAAAAGGCGGTGAGCACATCACTTCCAACCGCCAGCGCCCCGTGATTTTCCAACAGCATCACGTCGTGTTCTTCGAGATACGGTTCAATCGCATCGGGCACTTCCGAGGTGCTGGGCGTTCCGTAGGGCGTGAGCGGCACGCTGCCGATGACCGCCACATCCTCGATCATGTTGTACATATCCATCGCGCGGTGCGCCACCGCAAAGCCGGTTGCGCCCGGCGGATGGGCGTGAATCACGCTCCACACATCGGGGCGTTTTTCATAGCAGCGCAGGTGCATTTTGATTTCACTCGAAGGACGAAGCCCTTCCGCCCCTTCGAGCACTTCCCCTTTTTCGTTGATGCGCAACAGCTTTTCCGGCGTGATGAAACTCTTGCTCATCCCCGTCGGCGTGCACAAAAATGTGCCGTCCTCGAGCCTTGCGGACACGTTGCCGTCGTTGGCGGCGACGCAGCCAAGCTGCCAGGTTTTATGACAAACGTCGCAGATTTGTTCCTTGATTCGTTCGATGTCCATGACAGACACTCCTTTCCTGCTTCTATCTGTATTATATTGGATTGAAACTTTCCTTGTCTCGATGTATAATCAGAATAAATAGGACAATATTCACTTTTTCACTCTATCTACCATCACGGGAGGAACCACATGCGCTATCTCGCCAGTCAGGAACACGCGGTGCGCGGCACCTTTGATTTTCCCATCGAACGCTATGAGGTCGACCGGCTCCATCCCCGCTATGAAATGCCCTTTCACTGGCACATGGAACACGAACTCATCCACGTGCGGGAGGGGTCTTTGCACCTATCAATCGACGGAGAAGGATACGACCTGCATCCGGGCGACAGCATGCTCGTCGCGGGCGGTTCCATCCACGGCGGCACACCCAAAGACTGCCGGTATGAATGCGCGGTGTTTGATCTGGAACGCTTTTTGACCGGCGCCAAAATCTGCGGGGCACAGCTTTCCGCACTGCTTGCCGACGGCGCGCGGCTGGAGGCGTTTTTCCCCTGCGGCTCCCCG
>CALXIC010000043.1 GCA_944388265.1 uncultured Clostridia bacterium
ATCTCTGAGAAAAGAAAAAAGCCTGCGGCGTCCAAAGACGCCGCAGGCTTTTCTGTATGTTCTGTTTATTAAGCTTTCAGGGTTTCCAGCGCTTTGAGAAGAGTCTTTTCGTCTTCCACGTTCATGGCATCCACGCCCTTGAGGGTACGTTTGACCAAACCGGTCTGCACTTTGCCCGGCCCGAGTTCGACAAACTGGGTGTAGCCCGCAGCCTGCATCGCTTCGAGTTCTTTGGTGTAGTACACCGGGGAAGCAATGTGGCGGGACAGATAGCCCGGCATATCGGAGAAATCGGTCATTTTTGCGCCGAGGGTGTTGGCAAAGAAATCTTTCTGTGCCGGATGGAAGGTGACCGTTTTTGCCTTTTCGCCGAAGGTCTTCGCCGCGTCTTTCATCAGATCCGAATGGAACGCTGCGCTGACTGCGAGTTTCACGGCGCGTTTTTTCATGCCGGAGAACACTTCCACCGCACGGTCGATGGCGTCCACCGTACCGGCGAGCACCGTCTGCTGGGTGGAGTTGTAGTTGACGGGAACCACGTAACCGTCGATGGTTTTGCAGACTTCTTCAATTTCTTCGGCCGGCATGCCCATGACTGCACACATCGAGCCCGGATTCTGTTCCGCGCATTCCTGCATCGCCGCTGCACGGTAGCCGATCAGACGGAAGCCGTCTTCCATCGACACGATGCCCGAAGCGACCATTGCCGCGTATTCACCCAAAGAGTGGCCGCCCACGCCGTCAAATGCCACGCCTTCCTGTTCCATGCAGGCAAGCGCCAGCAGGGAGGTGGTGAAGATAGCCGGCTGCGAAACCTTGGTCTGTGCCAGTTCGCCCGGGGTTGCTTCCGCGTAGAGTTTCTTCAAATCGAGGTGCAGGATGTCACCCGCACAGGTGAAAATGTCGTTTGCCTTGTCACAGCGCGCCGCCAGTTCAAGTCCCATGCCCTGATACTGCGAGCCCTGTCCGGCAAACAGGAAACAAGTTTTTGCCATATTGTCGTCCTCTTTTCGTTTGTGATTTTTATTCACTTTTTCGTAAATTTGTGCAGGAAAGTAGCAGATATTTCCTGATTGTACGGTCAGAATGCGGATTTTCCCAAAAAAATATTGACAATTCCAAGATAAACTTTTACTATTATCAACAGGAAATGCCGATTTTGCACTCTGTTATTTTTTATGATACCACACAAAGACAGGCTTTTGCAAGAGGCATACTAGATGGAGAGTAAATAAAATGATGGGACTGAAAATGATTGGTTTCGGCGGCTATGTTCCGCCGCTCAAGGTGACCAACGACGATTTTGCAAAAATCGTGGAAACGGACGACACTTGGATTACCACCCGCACCGGCATCAAAACCCGCCACATCGCCAATGGGGAACTGACCTGGCAGATGGGCGCGAAAGCGGCAAAGTCCGCCTTGGAAGACGCCGGCATCGCACCGGAATCGGTGGACATGGTGATTGCCTGCACCGTTTCGGGTGATACCACCACTCCTTCTCTGGCGTGTATGGTGGCAAAAGAAGTGGGGATTCCCGGCGGCATCGTATTCGATTTGAATGCAGCCTGCGCCGGGTTTGTTTATGCGGTCGACGTGGTGCAGAAATATCTGGCCATGGGCGCTGTGAAAACGGCGATGATCGTCTGCTCCGAAACGCTTTCCCGCATGGTCGATTACACCGACCGCGCAACCTGCGTGCTCTTTGGCGACGGCGCAGCAGCCGTGATTTTCCAGGCACAGGAAGATAAGCTTTATGCTTCCTGCCTCAAGAGCCAGCCGGCGGGCGCTTATAAGATCATCAGCAAACTGTCTTCCACCGACTGCCCGTTCAAGACCGAAACCCCCGACTGGGGCGACGAAGCGGTCAATGCGGCGCCGGACGGCAAGATGCAGATGGCGGGCAACGATGTGTATAAATTCGCGATTGCCGCGATGCCGGAAGCCGTGGAAGAAGCGGCGCGTCAGGCGGGCATTGCGACGGAAGATCTCGATTTGATCATTCCGCATCAGGCCAACATCCGCATCGTTCAGACGGCGATCAAGCGTCTGAAACTGCCGGAAGACAAATTCTATGTGAATATTGCGGATTACGGAAACATTTCCAGTTCCTGCATTCCGCTTGCATTGTCGCAGCTCCATGACCAGGGACGTCTGCACGAAGGCATGAAGCTCTGCTTCGTGGGATTCGGCGCAGGTTTGGTTTACGCGGCAACGATCGTGGAACTGTAAGTAAAAGGAGGATTCCAGTTATGGCAAAAACCGCATTGATTACCGGCGCATCGCAGGGTCTCGGCGCTGCTATGGCCAAAAAACTGGCAGCCGATGGCTTCAACATCGCGATCAACTGCCTGGGAGAACGGGAATATGAAAACGGCGGCAAACAGGTGCAGGAAGCCTGCGAAGCGCTGGGCGTACAGGCAAAATGCTTTTTGTGCGACGTTTCCAAATTTGACGCCTGCAAAGACATGGTGCAGCAGGTGAAAGAAACCTTCGGAACCATCGACGTACTCGTCAACAACTCGGGCATTACCCGCGACGGACTCATCGCCCGCATGAGCGAAGAACAGTTCGATATGGTGGCAAACGTCAACTACAAGGGTGTCTTTAACATGATCCGCCACGTGGCTCCGGTCATGATGCGCCAGAAAGGCGGCTCGATCATCAACGTGTCGTCCGTCGCAGGGCTTTACGGCAATCCGGGCCAGATCAACTACTCGGCATCCAAAGCCGGTGTCGTGGGCATGACGCTGACGGCGGCAAAAGAACTCGGTCCGCGCAACATCCGCGTGAACGCGATTGCCCCGGGCTTCATTGAAACCCCGATGACCGAAGTGCTGTCGGAAGACATCCGCAAAGAATACGTCAAAGCGGTGGCTTTGCGCCGTTTCGGCAAACCGGAAGAAGTAGCCGGCGTGGTTTCCTTCCTCGCAGGCGAAAATTCGAGCTATGTTTCTGGTCAGGTGATCGTCATCGACGGCGCCATGAGCATGTAACAAGGAGGAAAAACGATGAATCGTGTAGTGATTACCGGCGTCGGTGTGGTGACCGCTGTCGGCTGTGATAAAGATACCTTTTGGCAGAACATCAAAGACGGGGTTTGCGGCATCGATTACATCACCCGTTTTGATGCGTCCAACCAGGAAGTCAAGGTTGCGGCGGAAGTAAAAGATTTTGATCCGCTCAAAACCTTTGAAAAGAAAGAACTGCGCCGCACCGATTTGTACACCCAGTATGCCATGGACGCTGCGCGTCAGGCGCTGGAAGACTGCGGCTCCGATCTGAAGGATCTCGATCCGTTTGACGTCGGCGTCATCGTCGGTTCCGGCATCGGCGGTTTTACCTCCATTGAAGCGGAACATGCGCGTTTTCTGGAAAAAGGCGGCCGCCGCGTGTCCCCGTACTTCATCCCGATGATGATTTCCAATATGGCAGCGGGCGAAATCGGCATCCGCACCGGCTTTAAAGGCGCAAACTTCGGTTTGGTGACCGCTTGTGCGACGTCCTCCCATGCGATCGGCGAAGCATTCCGCAAAATCAAAGACGGCTATCTCAAAGCCTGCGTGGCGGGCGGATCGGAAGGCACCATTACCGAATTCTCGATTGCGGGCTTCCACAATATGAAAGCGCTCTCCACCTCGCAGGATCCGAAACGCGCGTCCATCCCGTTTGACAAAGACCGTGACGGCTTCGTGATGGGCGAAGGCGCAGGCATTGTCATCCTCGAAGAACTCGAACATGCCAAAGCGCGCGGCGCGCATATTTATGCCGAAATCGTCGGCTACGGCGCAACGGGCGACGCTTACCACATCACCAGCCCGGACCCGACGGGCGTTGCTCCTTCCAAAGCGATGAAACTCGCCTTCGAAGAAGGCGGCTTCACCGGAGCCGATGTGGATTACATCAACGTGCACGGCACCTCTACGCCGCTCAACGATAAATACGAAACCAACGCCATCAAAATGGCACTGGGCGAAGAAGCGGCCAGAAAGGTCATGATCAGCTCCACGAAGAGCATGACCGGTCATATGCTCGGCGCTGCCGGTGCAGTGGAAGCAATCGTCTGCGCAAGAGCGCTGGAAGACGGCATCGTTCCGGGCACCATCGGTTTCCAGACGCCGGACGAAGACTGCGACCTCAACAACATGACGAACGGCACCGAAGCGCATGACATCAAAGTGACCCTTTCCAACTCGCTGGGCTTCGGCGGACACAACGCCTGCCTGTGCTTGAAAAAATACGAAGGTTGAGGAATCAAGAATGCAGCTGAATCTGGAACAAATCAAAGAGATCATTCCGCACCGCGATCCGTTCTTGCTCATTGACGAAGTCACCGAGCTGGAACCGGGCGTGCGCGTGACGGCGAAAAAACACCTCACCGGGGAAGAAAACTGGTTTCAGGGACATTTTCCGGGAAAACCGGTACAGCCGGGCGTTTTGATGATCGAAATGCTCGCGCAGGCAGGTGCCGTCTGTGCGCTCTATCTGCCGGAAAACCGCGGCAAAATCGCTTATTTTGCCGGCATAGACAAAGCTCGTTTCCGCGGCGTTGTTCAGCCGGGCGACACTTTGACGCTGGAAGTGGAAATGGTGAAATTCCGTCACGGCATCGGCAGCGGCAACGCCGTTGCTTATAACCAGGATGGGAAAAAAGTGGTAACTGCCGAAATTAGCTTTGCAATTGCAGACTAATCTGGATATTTTGAGAAAAATCGCTGCCAACTACTTGCAAAACATCCATAGACTGGATATAATGTGTTTTGACAGACGGGCGGCAGAGTTTTCTGCCGGCCTTCTCATAAACGTTCAGCTTGGACGTGACAATCAAAAAAGGAGGAATTTACGATGTTCGAAAAAGTGAAAGCAATCATTTGCGATCAGCTCGACTGCAAACCGGAAGACGTGACCATGGAGGCTTCCATCATCGATGATCTCGATGCGGACTCTCTGGCTGTTATCGACTTGATCATGTCGATGGAAGATGAATTCGGCGTTGAAATCCCGGACGAAGAAGCGGAAACGCTGAAAACCGTCGGTGATATTGTGAAATATCTCGAAGATCACGCAGAATAATTTGCGGATGAGAGAAAAAAGAAGCGCGCCGCTGGCGCGCTTCTTTTTTAAGTAAAGCAGTTGCAAAGGGAATGTAAAATTGCACAAATTTTTCTAAAAATTCTCATGGAAATTCTACCATAAAAAATTTCAGAAAAACTTGCAATCTGGGGTTCCCTATGGTAATATAATTACTGCGTGACTGCAACAGATATGCGATGAAGCGAAGGTTGCTACATAATATATGTAGGTTTTTCGTGGAGTATGTCCGATTTTAAACCGGGCGACCAATTTTGAACACTTCAGACTGCCAGCAATATCCCGGCTCTTCCTGTGTGGGCCGATGTGATTGCCATGACGTGGACTGAATTCTGCCATCCCGGAAAAACGCTTGTTTTTTCGGTTTTTTCATGGAAAGGGTGGAAACACCCGGAAGCGTGTTCAAATGTTGAGTTGAACCCCCTAATTTTTTGAAAGTCTTAAGGAGGCGACACAAGTGGCAGTCAAAGAAAAAATCAGAATCAGACTGAAAAGCTATGATCACAGCCTGATCGACGCAGCAGCGGTGAAAATCGTTGAAACGGCAAAGAGAACTGGTGCGAGAGTCAGCGGTCCGGTACCGCTCCCGACGCAGAAAGAAATCGTTACCATCCTGCGCGCAGTGCATAAGTACAAAGATAGCCGTGAACAGTTTGAGATGAGAACCCACAAAAGACTCATTGACATCCTCAGACCGACCAACAAAACGGTTGAGGCACTGCAGAGTCTGGAACTCCCTGCTGGCGTAGAACTGGAAATCAAACTGTAATTTCCATTCGAAGCAACAGGTCATGTTGGAAATTTCCAACCAATAACCTAAAAGGAGGACGCATTTATGAAAAATGCAATTATCGGCAAGAAAATCGGTATGACCCAGATTTTCGATGAGAACGGCAAAGTCATTCCTGTTACCGTAATCGAAGCAGGTCCGTGCGTGGTTGTTCAGAAGAAAACCACCGAAAATGATGGCTATGAAGCACTTCAGATCGGTTTTGGCGATGTGAAACCGCAGAGAGTCAACAAACCGATGAAAGGTCATTTCGCAAAAGGCGATGTGGCTCCGAAGAAAGTTCTGAAAGAATTCCGTTTTGACGATTGCAGCGCGTTGAACGTCGGCGACATCATCAAAGCTGACACCTTCGAAGTTGGCGCAATCGTAGACGTAACCGGCACCAGCAAAGGTAAAGGTTACGCAGGCACCATCAAACGCTACAATGGCCATAGACTCCGTGAATCGCACGGTACTGGCCCGGTCGCAAGACATGCTGGTTCTATGAACGCATGCTCGACCCCGTCCAGAATCTTCAAAGGCAAAAAAATGCCGGGCCACATGGGTGCTGTGAAAGTAACCGTTCAGAACCTTGAAGTGGTTAAAGTTGATGTGGAAAACAATCTGATTGCAATCAAAGGCGCAATTCCGGGCCCGAAACACGGCACCGTTACCGTCGTGAATGCAGTTAAGAAAGCATAACGGAAGGAGGAAACAATATGCCTAACGTACAGTTACTGAATATGAGCGGCGAAAAGATCGGTGAAATCGAACTCAACGATGCGATCTTCGGGATCGAACCGAACGAAGCCGTAATGCATGCGGCAGTTGTGAACTACCTTGCCAATCAGCGTCAGGGCACGCAGTCCACTCTGACCAGAACTGAAGTCAGAGGCGGCGGCCGCAAACCGTGGAGACAGAAAGGTACCGGCCATGCACGTCAGGGCTCGACCCGCGCTCCGCAGTGGACCCACGGCGGTGTCGCTCTTGGTCCGAAACCGCGTGATTACAGCTACTCCCTGAACAAAAAGGTAAAAAGACTGGCACTGAAATCCGCGCTCTCCAGCAAAGCTGCTGAAAACACCATCATCGTGGTGGACAACATCACCACCGATGAATACAAAACCAAAACGATGATCGCTATGCTGGCTGCTGTCAACGCTTCGAAGAAAGCTTTGATCGTGCTGCCGGAAGTTTCTGAAAAGGTTCAGAAATCTGCTGCGAACATCCCGGGTGTGAAAACCACTTTGGTCAACACCCTGAACGTTTACGACATCCTCAACGCCGGCTGCCTGGTCGTTTCGTCGGATGCCGTGAAGAAAATTGAGGAGGTGTACGCATAATGAACGCTCGCGACATTATCATTAAGCCGATTATCACCGAAGAATCCATGGCTGCACTTGCACTCAAAAAATACACCTTCAAAGTTGCGAAAAATGCGAACAAAATCGAAATCGCAAAAGCTTGCGAAGAAATCTTTGGAGTAAACGTTGCTAACGTCAACACCATGAACGTTAGAGGCCGTTACCGCAGAATGGGCCGCAACGAAGGCTACAAACCGAACTGGAAAAAAGCCATCGTGACCCTGACTGAAAATTCCAAAACGATCGAATTCTTTGAAGGCATGATGTAATCGCTTGGCGATTGCAGGTGATGTATGAAGGGTGTGGAACCCCTTCGCTAAACCGAATTTAAGGAGAGTGAACCGAAAATGGCTATTAAGACCTATAAACCGACTTCCCCGTCGAGAAGAAATATGACGGTTACGGATTACAGCGGTTTGTCCAAGGTTGCCCCGGAAAAGAGCCTTCTCGAACCGAAGAAGAAAACTTCCGGCCGCAACATGTACGGCCGCATCACGGTTCGTCACCATGGTGGCGGAAACCGTCAGAAATACCGTATCATCGACTTCAAGAGAAACAAAACCGGCATGAACGCTACGGTTATGACCCTCGAATACGACCCGAACCGTTCGGCATTTATCGCACTGGTTCAGTATGAAGACGGTGAAAAAAGATATATCATCGCTCCGGTTGGCCTGAAAGTGGGCGACGTTGTTCGTTCCGGCGCTGACGCGGACATCAAACCGGGCAACGCTCTGCCGATGCTCAACATCCCGGTTGGTACCTTCATCCACAACGTGGAAATGCATCCGGGCAAAGGCGCTCAGCTCGTCCGTTCGGCTGGCAACATGGCTCAGCTGATGGCCAAAGAAGGCAAGAACGCAATGGTACGTCTTCCGTCCGGCGAACTGCGCAACGTTCCGATCGAATGCTACGCTTCCATCGGTCAGGTCAGCAACACCGACCATGAAAACGTCAACGTTGGTAAAGCTGGTAAAACCCGTCACAAAGGCATCCGCCCGACCGTTCGTGGTTCGGTTATGAACCCGAATGACCATACGCACGGTGGTGGCGAAGGTAAATCGCCGATCGGCCGTCCGGGACCGGTTTCGCCGTGGGGCAAACCGACTCTGGGTTACAAGACCCGCAAGAAACATTCTTCTTCCGATAAATTTATCGTAAGACGCAGAAACGCGAAGTAATGAAAGGAGGAAGATGACTCATGGGTAGAAGCGTTAAAAAGGGTCCTTACGTAGAAGCGTCCCTTCTCAAAAAAGTGTTGCAGATGAATGAAGCCGGCGAAAAGAAGGTTGTCAAAACCTGGAGCCGTGCATCCGTGATCTTCCCGGATTTCGTTGGTCATACGTTCGCGGTGCATGACGGCCGCAAACACGTTCCGGTCTATGTAACGGAAGATATGGTAGGGCACAAACTCGGCGAGTTTGCTCCGACCAGAACCTATAAAGGACATAACGGCTCTAAAACATCCAATAACGGGAATAAGTAGGCCGAAAGGAGGATTTTAAATGGAAGCAAAAGCAATTTTGAGATATGCTCGTATTGCTCCGCGTAAAGTTCAGATCGTTCTCGATTTGATCCGCGGCAAAGATTGCAACGTGGCAGCGGCGATTCTGAGAGAAACTCCGAAGGCTGCGAGCGAAGATCTTACGAAACTTCTGAAATCGGCCATGGCAAACGCTGAAAACAACTTCGGCATGGACAAAAACAACCTCTATGTCAGCGAATGCTTCGTCTGCCCGGGCCCGATCCTGAAACGAATCAGACCGCGCGCACAGGGCCGTGCATATCACATCTACAAAAGAACTTCTCACATTACACTCGTTGTAAAAGAGAAAGACTAAGCTGAAAGAGGAGGTAAACTAAATGGGACAGAAAGTTAATCCCCATGGCCTGAGAGTAGGCGTTATTAAAGATTGGGATTCCCGCTGGTTTGCGAAAGACAGCGCTTTCGGCGATACTTTGGTGGAAGACTACAAGATCCGTAAATTCTTGAAGAAAACCTTATATGCAGCAGGCGTGCCGAAGATTGAAATCGAACGCAGCGCTGACCGTGTAAGAATTCACATCCACTGCGCAAAACCGGGACTTGTCATCGGTAAAGGCGGCGCTGAAATCGAAAAACTGAAAAAACAGCTCGAAGGCATGGTTTCCGGCGGCAAACAGGTTTACGTCAACATCGTTGAAGTGAAACAGCCGGATCTCGATGCTCAGCTGGTTGCTGAAAATATCGCAGCACAGCTCGAACGCCGTGTGTCGTTCCGCCGTGCAATGAAACAGACCATCGGCCGCACCATGAGATTGGGCGCCCGCGGGATCAAAACCAAAGTCGGCGGCCGTTTGGGCGGTGCTGAAATCGCTCGTTCGGAATCGTACCATGAAGGCACCATTCCGCTGCAGACTTTGAGAGCAGATATCGATTATGGCTTTGCAGAAGCAAACACCACCTACGGCAAACTGGGTGTGAAAGTTTGGATCTACAAAGGGGAAGTGCTGAAAGGCGCTGTGACCGAACAGCCGCGTGAAGAACGCCGCAACGATCGCAGAAGAAGACCTCGCAAGGAAGGAGCTAGCAAGTAATGTTATTACCGAAACGTGTAAAATACCGTCGCCCGCAGCGCGGTAGAATGAAAGGCAAAGCAACGCGCGGTAATTTCGTCTCGAACGGCGAATTTGGCATCCAGGCTCTGGAACCGGCATGGATCACTTCCAATCAGATCGAAGCTGCGCGTATCGCGATGACCCGTTACGTCAAACGTGGCGGTCAGGTATGGATCAAAATCTTCCCGGATAAACCGGTCACTCAGCAGTCGGCTGGTACTCGTATGGGTAAAGGTAAAGGCTCTCCGGAATATTGGGTCGCAGTAGTAAAACCGGGCCGTGTGCTGTTTGAAATCGCAGGCGTACCGGAAGAGACCGCCAGAGAAGCAATGAGACTGGCTATGCACAAACTTCCGATTAAATGCAAGTTCGTGACCCGTGAACAGACAGGTGGTGAGCAATAATGAAAGCGAATGAAATTAGAGAAATGACCGCTGTTGAGCTGAATGCGAAACTTGACGATCTGAAAAAAGAACTTTTCAATCTCCGTTTCCAGCTTTCGATCAACCAGCTGGACAACCCGATGCGGATTAAAGCAGTGAAAAAAGATATTGCTCGCATCAAAACGGTCATCCGTGAAAACGAATTGAAAGCAGAATAATCAGGAAGGGAGTTTAGACGATGAGCGAAAGAAACCTCAGAAAATCCAGAGTCGGTACGGTCGTGAGCGACAAAATGGATAAAACCGTTGTTGTCAGCATCGCGGACCATGTAAGACATCCCCTCTACAAAAAGATTATCAAGCACACCATTAAGCTGAAAGCACACGACGAACAGAATCAGTGTGGCATCGGCGACCGCGTGATGATCATGGAAACCCGTCCGCTGTCCAAGGACAAAAGATGGAGAGTTGTTGAAATCATTGAAAAAGCGAAATAAGCTTTTTCGTTCCGATATTTGGAGTTATCAGATAGATTTTTACTTGTGCTAGGCCGAAAGGAGGAAACGCGCTGTGATTCAGACGCAAACTTACCTGAAAGTAGCCGACAATACCGGTGCAAAAGAACTTATGTGCATCCGCGTACTGGGCGGTACTCGCAGACGGTATGCTAACATCGGCGACGTGGTGGTAGCTTCGGTGAAGAAAGCTGCGCCGGGCGGTGTTGTGAAAAAAGGCGACGTTGTGAAAGCTGTTATCGTGCGTTCTGCAAAGGGCTTGCGCCGTGAGGATGGTTCTTACATCCGTTTCGACGACAACGCTGCTGTTATTATTAAAGAAGACAAAAACCCGAGAGGCACCCGTATCTTTGGGCCGGTTGCCAGAGAACTTCGTGACAACGATTACATGAAGATCCTCTCCCTGGCTCCGGAAGTGCTTTAATGGGAGGTGCAAGAGATATGAATAAGAAATTGCACGTAAAAACTGGCGACACCGTCATGATTATGTCCGGTGACGACAAAGGCAAAACCGGCAAAGTGCTGGAAGTGTCCCCGAAAGAGGGCAAG
>CALXIC010000044.1 GCA_944388265.1 uncultured Clostridia bacterium
TCCTCGAAAGGCTGAAGGGTATAGTGACCAAACCCGAAATCCAGCATCTGTTTTAAATCTTCCTGCCGCTGTTCCGACGTTTCCTCCTGCATCGTCACCGCGATCAGTGTCATGCTATCACGCTCGGCCGCCACGCTCATGCAATAACCGGCTTCCTCCGTATAGCCGGTTTTGCCGCCCAGGCAGCCGTCATAGGACGAGAGCATTTTATTGGTGGTACGCATCTGGTAAGGGTTGGTATCGCTGCGGATGGTGTAGGTTTCACAGCCGATATACTCCGCCGCCAGCGAGTTTTCAATGAGCGCCGCCGTCATGCGCGCGATGTCTTCCGCACAGGTGTAGTGCCCCTCTTCGGGCAAGCCGTGGGAATTTTGAAACTGGGTGTGCGTCATCCCAAGTTCCTCCGCGCGGCGGTTCATCATCGTCACAAAACCCGATTCACTCCCGCCGATCTCTTCCGCCAGCGCCAGCGCCGCGTCGTTGGCGGACGCCACCGCAACCGACATCAGCAAATCGTGCACCGTCATCTGTTCCCCGGTATCAAGGTTGATCTGGCTGCCGCCCATCTCTTTCGCGTTTTGCGAGGCGGTCACCACCGTATCGGGGGAAAGTTCCCCGCGTCCAATCGTCTCCAGCGTCAGCAGCATGGTCATGATCTTCGTGACCGATGCCGGCGCCAATTCTTCCTGCGCATTTTGTTCCCACAAAACGGTTCCTGTTTCCGGTTCAACCAAAATGCCGCTTTCCCCTTGAATCGTTAAACTGCCCGTTGCCGCGGTTTCCACGACTCCCTGATCCGCCCATGCGGTCAACGGCGTACCCATCAGCATCCATGCGCCCAAGAGCGCTGCTATCCATCTACGCATCAGCCATCCTCCTTTTGCTTCAATTTATGCCGCAATGCCAAAACTATGAAGCTTTCCTGAAGAAACCCTGAAAAAGATTCGTATTTTCTTGTTTTCCCCGCAAATCGTGATACAATGGAAATCGATAAGGAGGGATCTCCATGAGAAACCGACAGAAGTTATGGCTATGTCTGAGTTTGCTTTGCTGTTTCTTTTTGATGTTTTTTCCCTGGTTTGGATTTGGACGGGGCGTTCAGGAAATTACGGGAACCGTGGTGCTCTTTCATCCCATCACGATTGCAGGGATTGTGTTAACCTGTATCGGCATCTGGCTGCCGGGTCACGGGATGGCGCGTTTCTTAGCGCCGGCTGGGATTGCCGTGATTCTATGCACCGAACTCTATTTCTGGCTGTTTTGGTACGTGGAAACCATCACCGGACAGTGGTCTTTGAGCGATTCCATTCAAGGAGCATATCTGGAATGCTATCTGGGAATGGGATGTACTCTTTGTACGTTCATCCTATCCATTCTCTTTTGTGTACTGCCGGATGCAAAACATCAGCGCATCAAACGCCTGCCGTAAAATGAATCAAACGCCTATCGAAAAAAGAAGGGAGAAGCAACCGCTTCTCCCTTCTTTTTTCTTTCACCGAGCGCCCCAACGAAGATCACATCAGCCCTGTAATTCCATTTCATCGTTCATGGAAACAAATCCATACGCTTCATAAAGGGGGCGCCCCATTTCGGTTGCCTCCAACGAAATGGCCGTAATGCCGCGCGATTTTGCATCCTGAACCAGCAAATCGAGCGTGCGGGAAGCAATGCCCATCCGCCGATACGACGGCTTGGTATAGATGTTCATGACATAGGCTTTGCGGCCGGTTGGATTGTGAACGGTGGGCATCACCTGATAATAGCTGATCCCTCCGGTAGCAATGATCGTCTCCCCGTCAAAGACCAGATACGCGGTATGGGTATCTTCTTTTAGCGCTTTGCGGTAATAGGCAAAGGTTTGCTCTTTGACCTCGCTCAAATCGGCGTATTCCGGCAGCCGATTGGCCGCCCGCAGTACTTCGATCCGCATGGTTGTCAACTCTTCGATCTTTTCTGCGGACACTTTCTCATAACGCAGTTCCATCTTTCCAGACTCCTTTTGCTTCATGTTGGCGTATGCTCGCCCTTATGTACGGCTTTTCGTGATGAGCAAAGCCAGCTCCAAAGCCAGTGTCCAAAGTTTTTGCTTCACGTCCAGCTTTGCCTGATTGGAAAGGCTTCGTTCCTCCCACTGCTCGGCGTCCAAATTGTCCGCCGCATAGAAAAACTGAAACACTTCCCTGCCCCGAAACTGCGCCACCGCCGCCATCGACGCGGCTTCCATATCGACGCAAATGCAGCCTTCTGCCCGCCGGCGTTCCATCTGGCGGGCGGTTTCGCGGTAAATGGCGTCCGTTGTCCACACCTTGCCCTCATGATAGGTGACGCCATGTGCCTTTAAAATCCCCTCAAATGTCGTACGATAACGGGGATTGACCGCCACTTCCTCCGAAGCGGGCAGGTAATGGTAGCTGACCCCTTCGTCCCGCACGGCCGCTGTGGGAACAATCACCGCGCAGTCCTCGATGGAGCGGTCCAGCACCCCGCAGGTACCGAACAAAATCAGCGTCCGCACCCCCATCGCGCAGATCTCTTCGTACTGTGCCGCGCACACCGGCGCTCCCACCGCCGACAGATAGGCGGCAATCGGTTCCCCGTGTACCAGCAAACGATAGATGGGAAAACGCTGGCAGGCGGTTTCTACCGCGCCGATTTCCTCGTGGGGATATTGTGCGAGCAGTGCTTCAAACAACGCCGCCGAAAAGCAGGACACGGCCACCGCCGGGCACTGAGGCACGCGCTCGACCAACGCGGCCGGGTCCAAAATCGCGGTGGGGGTTGGATCAAAACTATCAATAATCATCTTGACTTCTCCTTGAACCAAACAATCCCGGTCAAAGACCGGGATTGTGCTTGATTTTTTCTTATGCTTCCGGTGCCGGAACGGCGGCGCTTTCGCGCTGCGGGAAGAGTTCCTGTTCCACCGATTCCAGCGAAATTTCGCCGTTCATCAGGCGTTTGAAGCAGGAAGCATCGACCTTTTCATGCACCAGCAGATATTTTGCGACCAGATCGAGTTTGTCGTAATGCTCTTTCAAAATCGTCGTCGCTTTTTCATAAGCGCGTTCGATCAGGCCATGGACTTCTTCATCGATCTGTGCGGCAACGCTTTCCGAATAGTTGCGGGTATGACCCATATCGCGGCCGAGGAAGACTTCGCCTTCCGGTTCACCGTATACGATCGGCCCCAGTTTTTCGGAAAAGCCGTAACGCGTCACCATGCTGCGCGCCGTCTTCGTGGCACGTTCAATGTCATTCGAAGCGCCCGTGCAGATGTCGTCCAGCGCAATCGCTTCGGCGCAGCGTCCCCCCAGCATCATCGCAAGGCTTTCTTCCATCTTGGTGCGGGAAACATGGCTGTGATCCTCCACCGGAGAATTCATGGTATAGCCGGCAGCCATGCCGCGCGGAATGATCGAAATTTCCTGTACCGGGTCCTGCGTCGGGCAGTAGTAGGTGACCACCGCATGACCGGCTTCGTGATAAGCCGTAATCTTCTTATCCGAATCGGACATTTTGTGCGATTTCTTTTCCGGACCGGCGATGACCTTGATGGTCGCTTCTTCAATATCCGCACCGGTAATCGCTTTCTTACCGCGGCGGGCAGCCAAAAGCGCCGCTTCATTGAGCAGGTTTTCCAGATCCGCACCGGTGAAGCCCACCGTGCTGCGGGCAATCGACTGCAAATCCACGTCAAAGCCCAGCGGTTTGTTGCGGGCATGCACCTTGAGGATTTCTTCACGGCCCTTCACATCCGGATAGTTGACGACGACCTGACGGTCAAACCGTCCCGGACGCAGGAGTGCCGGGTCGAGAATATCGCGGCGGTTGGTCGCCGCAATGACGATAACGCCGGAATTTTCACCGAAACCGTCCATTTCTACGAGCAGCTGGTTTAAGGTCTGTTCGCGTTCGTCGTGACCGCCGCCCAAACCGGCGCCGCGCTGACGGCCGACGGCGTCAATTTCATCGATGAAGACGATCGCCGGCGCATTTTTCTTCGCGCTGTCAAACAGTTCACGCACACGGGAAGCTCCGACGCCGACAAACATGTCCACAAAGTCCGAACCGGAAATCGAGAAGAACGGAACACCCGCTTCCCCTGCAACGGCACGCGCGAGCAAGGTTTTGCCCGTCCCCGGAGGGCCGACGAGCAGCACCCCTTTCGGAATGCGTGCGCCCAATTCGTTGAACTTCTTCGGGTTTTTCAAAAATTCCACCAGTTCGACGAGTTCTTCCTTTTCCTCATCCGCACCGGCAACATCCGCAAAGGTGGTCTTTTTGCCGAGCTGCACCGGGTTTTTCATATTCGCTTTGCCAAACTGGTTCATCTTGCCGCCCGCGCTCATCTGACGGGTCATATAGATGGTGAGTCCCACCAACAGCAAAATCATCACCAGCGTCGGCAGCAGCGAAATCATCCACGAGCCGGTACTGGAATAACGGTAGTTGATTTCCATACGGGCCGTCGGATTTTTTTCGTTGTACTCTTGAACCGATTCATAAATATCCTGCAAAAAGAGTTCCGCCGAACGGATTTTGGTGGAGTACACCAGGCTGGTATCGCCGGTGGAATAATCGGTTTCATTTTTGGCGCCCTCAAACACCGTACCGTCCTTGAGGGTGATGTCCAGCTCGCCGTTTCCAAGGTCGAGGGTGTAGCCGGTGACCTTTTGATCTTCAAACAGATACACCACATCGGAATAGCTGTGCGCTTCCGACGCCGTCTGCATCGAATTGATCATGAAATAACCGAACACGAACACCACAAGTAAAATGCCCAAATAGACAAACAGGGTCTTTTTCGAATTTTTCAAAATGCAAAAACGCTCCTTTCCTGTCGCGAAAACAAACCGTCACTTCATATAGACTTCCGCTTTCAAAGCGCCGAGGTACGGCAGGTTGCGGTAAGATTCCGCATAATCCAGCCCGTATCCGACCACGAATTCGTCCGGAATTTCAAATCCCTTATAATCCGCCCAAATATCGGAAACTTCACGGCGTTCCGGTTTGTCCAGAAGCGTGCAGATACGAATCGAACGGGGACCGCGTTCGCTTAAGATTTTTTTGATATAGCTCAATGTTTTGCCGCTGTCGAGAATATCCTCCACAATCAAAAGATCGTAGCCGCGGATGTCGATGTCCAAATCCTTCACAATTTTGACGACGCCGCTCGTTTTCACGCCCGAACCGTAGCTCGACACGCTCATAAAGTCGATCCGGCAATAGGTGTCAATCGCACGCATCAAGTCCGCCATAAACACCACAGAACCCTTGAGCACGCTGACCAACAACAAATTTTTTCCACGGTAGTCTTCCGTAATCTGTCTGCCCAGTTCTTTCACTTTCGTCTGAAGCTGTTCTTCGGTCAGCAGAACCGTCAAAATATCCTGTTCCATCTTCTTTTCCATCGTCTATCCTTCTTTCTTTTGATATGCGGTTGCCGGAAGCAAAACCATCCGGCAAGTTGTCGTCTCTGTGCAGCATACCCGCTCGTCGCAGCCAAATCCTTCGACGGCAAACACCCCGTCGTCATCCGCTAAGACAAAGCGGCGATCCCGTTCAGCCAAGGGAACGGCGGCTTCCGAAAAAAGCTTTTTGATACTTTTGGTACAGCCGCGTCCCGCCAGACGAATACGATCTCCCGATCGTCTCGTTCTCAGGATCGGAACACCACTTATTTTAGCACAATCCCATGCCAGATAAAAGGAATTTTTATAAAAATTATGAAATTTATCCGAAGCAGTTGTATCTAAAATCTGAATTTTATACGCTTTTCCAGACGGTGTGAAAACCTGCTCTCCGGCGTGCAGTTCCACCGGCGAAAATTCCACCGTTTTCGGCAGTTTTTGCGCCGACAGCACCCCTTTCGAGGCCACCAAAAGCACCTCGCCGACCGTCGTGCGCGCATACGGGCGATGAAACCACGAAAACAGTTCCTCCACGCGCTCCGCCGTCACCAAAACGCGCGCTTCCCGCAGAAAGCGCGCCAACACCCGCCGCACCAGCGGGCGGGGTGCTTGCTGCAAGACGGAGAGGTTCAAGCCGTCGGGCGTACAGGCGCGCTGCCAAAGTTCCTCGGCCTGCGTGGAAAGATACGCTTCCTCCTCCGCCCGAAGCGCCGCGCTCTGCGCCAGATGGCGCGCCGCACCGCCGTGCACTTCTTCCAATTCCGGCAGCACCACATGCCGGATGCGGTTGCGGGCATAACAAAGTGCGTCGTTGGAAGAATCCTGCACGAACGAAAGTCCCTGTTCGCGGCAAAATGCTTCCACCTCGTCGCGAAAGAGATGCAAAATGGGCCGCAAAATCCGTCCTCTGCGGTACAAAATGCCCCCCAGACCGGTGAGCACCGTGCCCCGCGCAAGCCGGAAAAGCACCGTCTCCGCCTGATCGGATGCGGTATGCGCCGTTAAAATCCACACCGGTCGCCCCAATGTTTGATGAAGTTCCTCGGCCGTTTCTTCCAAAAACGCATACCGAAGCCTTCGGCCGCATTCCTCGAGCCCCTCTTTGCAGCGGCGTGCCTCAGCTTTCACATCAGCATGCCCCACCACCAGCGGGATCTTCCGTTCGCTGCAAAAATGGCGAACAAACGCCTCGTCCCGTTCGCTCTCCGCTCCGCGCAGCTTGTGATTGAAGTGCGCGGCATACACCGAAACACCGGGCACCTTTTGCACCAGCACCGTCAGGCACACCGAATCGGCGCCGCCCGAAAGGGCGCAAAGCAACACATCGCCGGGACAAACCGGATCCAGTCTGGGAACCGGACGCCTGTTTTCCATCTCCATCCTCCTTCACCGGAAAAAGCCGCCCATCAAAACGGGGGCGGCTCCAGTTCCATTTCGAGATTGGAAAAACGCGTAAACTCCCCATCCCAGCGCAGATTGATATCTCCGGTAGAACCGTGACGGTTTTTTGCCACGGTACAGACGGTGAGATACGGGGTTTCGCATTCCTTGTCATAATAGCCTTCGCGCGTCAAAAAGATGACGCTGTCGGCATCCTGTTCGATCGAGCCGGATTCACGCAAGTCCGCAAGCATCGGCTTGTGGTCGGTGCGGGCTTCGACCGAACGGTTGAGCTGAGAAAGCACAATGACCGGAACATCCAGTTCCTTGGCCATGATTTTCAGCGAACGGGTGATCTTGGAAACTTCCTGTACACGGTTTTCCGCCCGGCCGCCGCTCTCCATCAGCTGCAAATAGTCGATCACAATCAGCCCCAAATTGGGCAGACGGCGCGCCTTTGCCTTGATTTCGGTGGCGTTAATGCCGGCGGTATCGTCCACGTAAATATGGGTACGGGACAAAATATCCGCACAGGCCGCCAGCTGTCCCCATTCGGTCTGTTCCATAATCCCGGTGCGCAGCGCACGGGACGGAATCTGCGCTTCGCTGGAAAGGATACGCCCGACCAGCTGTTCCGCCGACATTTCCAGGTTGAAAATGGCGACCGATTTGTCCGCATACTTCTTGGCGACATTGACCGCAATATTTAAGGCAAACGACGTTTTGCCCATACCGGGACGCGCCGCGAGCAAAATCAAGTCGGAGCGGTTGAGGCCGGTGAGCATGGTGTCGAGCGCCGAAAAGCCGCTCGACAGCCCCAGATACAGTTCTTTATCCTCACCGGTGAGCTTTTGGAGATGATCGTAAGTCTCGACAATCAAATCCCCGATGGGCTGCAAGCCCGACGCATCCTTGTTCTGACGGATGTCATAGATGCGCTGTTCCGCCAAATCCAAGAGCGCTGCCGACGTTCCATCCCGGTCGCGGGCATAAGATTCAATCTCTTTTGACGTCTGAATCAGCCGGCGGCGGTAATAGCGGTCCTGAATGATGGCGCAATAATCGACAATATTAGCCGTTGACGGCACAATCTCCATCAGCTGCGCCAGGTACACCTTCGCTTCCTCTGCATCTGCAAAGACGCCGGCACGCTGCACCTCATCCAACACGGTGATAAAATCGATCGTCTTGTTGAGGTTGGACATATTCAAAAACACTTCAAACAGCCCGGCGTGCTGTTTGCGGTAAAACATCTGCGGAGTGGAAAGCTGCTCCAGCACCACCGGAATGCAGTCCGGGTCGATGAGCATCCCGCCCAGGACTGCCTGTTCCGCATCCAGGCTGAAGGGCAGATCCTCCAGCAGAAGCGCTTCTTCCGGATTTGCCATGTCTACTGTTCCCCTTATTCGGCGACCACTTCGACGCTCATTTTAGCCGAAACGCCGGTGTGCAGTTTCACTTCAAACGGATAAATGCCCGTTGCGCGGATTTCCAGCGCCAGCGAAATCTTCTTTTTGTTGACGTCGATGCCGTATGCCGCAGAAACCGCATCCGCAATTTCCTTGGAGGTCACTTTGCCGAACAGACGGCCGTTTTCCCCTGCGCGGGCAGCAAGTTTGACCTGCTTGCCTTCGAGTTTCTTGGCGTTTTCTTTCGCCTGATCGAGCGCCACCTGTGCATGGTAAGCCGACGCCTCGTCTTTGGTCTGTTTATCGTTCATTGCCTGCGCGCTCGCCACCACAGCCAAGCCGCGTTTGAACAAAAAGTTCTGCGCGTAACCGTCCGCAACATTCACCAATTCCCCAGCTTTTCCGGTTCCTTTGACATCCTGTTTCAAGATTACTTTCATGTCTCATTTCTCCTTTGCTTTGGTTTCTATCTCCTGCGGCGAAACGTGTTCGTCGATGGATTTGATGAGCAACCGGCGCACGCCGTCCATTGCCGCATTGTTGATCTGTGCCGCCGCCATCGTCTGATGGCCGCCGCCCCCCAAATCTTCCATGATGACCTGCACATTGATGCTGCCCATCGAGCGCGCATTGATGCACACCTGATGGTCGATCTGGTAAAGTACAAACGACGCATCCACCCCATTGATGTGCAGCAGTTCATCCGCCGCCTGAGGCGCCACCAACCGCATCTGATCGATCGGTTCGTCGTTGAAAACCAGTGCGCAGCGGCGGTAAATTTCCGCTTTTGCAACCAGTTTGCTCCGTCCGATGTATTCTTCCATCGAACCGGAGAAGAGTTTTTTCACTTCGATGGTATTGGCGCCCAGCTTTTTCAGATAAGCCGCCGCCTCAAAGGTGCGCACACCCGTTTTCATCACGAAATCCTTGGTGTCCAGCATAATCCCCGCCAGCAGTGCTTCGGCGTCATGCGGTTCGAGCTTTACCTTTTCCCCGATGTACTGCACGAGTTCCGTCACCATTTCCGATGCCGAAGAGGTATACGGTTCGTGATAGAAAATGACGGCATCGTCGACACAGTCCACCATCCGGCGGTGATGGTCGATGACCACCACTTTGCTGCTGCGGCGGTAAAGTTCTTCGCATTCCAACAGATGGGGCGAATGGGTATCCATGATAAAGAGAAGGGTATCACGGCGCAAAAGTTCGAGTCCCTTTTCCGAATCGACAAACATCGAATAGCCGTCCAGCTCTTCCTGCCGTTCAATGAGATTGCGCGCCAGACACTTGTTTCGTTCCACCACAATATTGACTTTCGCGGTATACGGCTTGCAGGCTTTTGCCATCCCGATGGCGGAACCAATCGCGTCCAAATCGGCAAAGCGATGTCCCATAATCAAAACGTTCGAACTGTTTTTGATGAGTTCCAGCATCGCCGACGCCAGAATGCGGCTCTTGACCTTGGTACGCTTTTCAATGCCCTGCGACACCCCGCCGTAAAAGCGGAAACCGTCGCTCGTTTTGACGGCAATCTGGTCGCCGCCGCGCCCCAAAGACATCTCCAGCGCCTGCCGTGCATAGCGTTCGTTGTCTTCGAGCGTTTCACCGATATAGGAAGTCCCCATCGACAGCGTGACCGAAATTCGTTCACTCGTGATAATATTCTTCGACTCATTCAGAATCGGAAAACGGCGTTCTGCCATCTCATCAAAGTACTGCTTTTCAATGATCGCCAGATAGCGGTCCTGATCGAGCACGCGCATAAAGCCATGCGCCGAATTGACGTATTTTTCGAGCAGCGTATTGATCTCGCCGAGGATGCGGGAGCGTTCGCTCTCCTTGATGTTTTTCATGATCTCGTCGTAACTGTCGACGAGGATTTCCATAATCACCGGACGGGAGGCATAATAACGGTTATACACCGTCTGCAGTTCGGTGACATCGGAAAACAGATAGAGATCAAACCCGTGTCCGTCCACCTGCGCCGAAACGGCATACACCTTATAAAAATGATCGTTATAGGGAATCACATGACCGGGATAATCGCGGAATTTTTCCACCGGCGTATAGGTGATGTGGCGCATGCTCATGCCGTACAGATCTTCTTTGGGGGTAACTTCCTCCCGAAAACGATCGTTGTACCACATGATTTCATCCGCATCCGACACCAAAAGCGCCGCAATGGGCAGGGAAAACAGATGTTTTCCCGCCTGCCCCAGATTGATCTTTTCAGACAGCGCGTTCAGATAATAATAAATATCCTGCCGCTGACGAATGAAGCGATACGCCGTCCACGCAATCAATAACAGCGACAGCGGCAAAACGCCCCAGAGAGCGGACGGCCGCAGCGCCGCCGTCACACCGATCAGCAGGAGCACTGTCAAAAGCTCCAGCAGATAGATGTGCCAAAAATACCAAAATTTTTTGGGTTTCATTGTCCGTTCCTCCGACAACGCCTCAAATTTCCATGATGATCGGCAAAATCATCGGGGATCGCTTGGTCTTGCGATAAATAAAGTTCGAAAGGCTGTCTTTGATCGCCTGTTTGATGCTGGTCCAGTCGTGGCTTTTCTGAGAAAGCGCGCGGTCCATCGCCATTTCGACGACCATCTTCGCTTCTTCCATCAGTGCTTCGGATTCCCGCACATACACAAATCCGCGCGAAACAATGTCCGGTCCGGCGACACAGGCGCCCGTCTGTCCATTGAGGGTTGCCACAACGATGATCAAGCCGTCCTGCGACAGATGCTTGCGGTCGCGCAATACAATCGAACCGACGTCTCCAACGCCCAAACCGTCGACAAATACGCCGCCGGCTTCCACCGTTTCCACGCATTTCATCTCGCGTTCCGACAGTTCGATCACCTGTCCGATTTCGCCCACATGGATGTGCGACGGTTCCATTCCCAGCTGGCGCGCCGTCTTGGCGTGCGCGTGCAGGTGTTTAAACTCGCCGTGCACTGGCAGGAAATAGGTCGGCTTCGTGAGCGACAGCAGGAGCTTTTGTTCTTCCTGGCAGGCATGCCCCGAAACGTGCACTTCGTACATGTTGCTGTAAATCACTTCCGCGCCCAAACGGAGCAGATCATTGATGACGCGGGTGACGTGCTTTTCATTGCCCGGGATGGGTGTCGCTGAAATGATGATGACATCGTCCGCGGTGACCGACACCTTGCGGTGATCGCCCGACGCCATACGCGACAGCGCCGAAAGCGGTTCGCCCTGGCTTCCGGTGGTGATGAGCACCACGCGGTCCGCCGGAAAGCGGGAAATATCGTCGACGTCGATCAACACGCCGTCCGGCACCGACAGATAGCCCAGTTCCTGTGCGGTTTCCACCGCATTGACCATGCTGCGCCCGGACACAGCCACATGCCGTCCGAATTCCACCGCTTTATTCACGATCTGCTGAATGCGGTGAATGTTGGAGGCAAAGGTCGCCACAATGATGCGGTGTCCAATCGCGTTGTTAAAGAGCGTTTCAAAGGTATTTCCAACCGTGCTTTCGCTGTTGGTGGAACCCGGTTTTTCCGCGTTGGTGGAATCCGCCATCAGGCAGAGCACCCCTTCGCGTCCCAGTTCCGCAAAACGAGCCAGATCCATGGGCCCGCCTTCGATCGGCGAATAGTCGATTTTAAAGTCGCCGGTATGCACAATCGTGCCCGCCGCCGTATGAATGGCAAAGCCGACTGCATCGGGGATGGAATGGTTGACATGAATGAATTCCACCTGCATTTTGACGGCGCGTACC
>CALXIC010000045.1 GCA_944388265.1 uncultured Clostridia bacterium
GTCGATTCGTTGGCCATCAGCGCACTTTCACGACTTTGCAGCGATAGATCTTGCAGTCGTGCGGATCAATTTCGACGGCATGCCGTTCGGTTTCCACGCCGAGCGACTGGTGTTCCCAACAATCATAGAATTCCAGTCCGCGGCCCGATGCGGCAGGGATGCCGATGTCCCAGAAGCCAAACGCCGCTTCCGCGCGTTTGTCGCCGAAGTTGAACATGCCGATGGCGTAATCGCCGTTTGCCAGCGGTTTGGCGAGCACAAAGAGTTTTTCCGACCAGCCAAAGCACTGCACTTTATACGGCGAACGGCATTCAACATCCTGGTTGATGGCGATGACGTCGCGGTTGGTGAGAATCTGCTTGGTTTCTTCGGTCATCGAGCGGATGTCGCAGCCGATCATCAGCGGCGAGTTCATCAGCGCCCAAAGCGAGAAATGGGTTTTATATTCCACATCGGTGCAGCCGCCGACGGCGATGAAATCGTTGTCGCTCTTGCCGTGCATGCCGACGATGAGCATGTCCATATCGTTGTGGCAGTAAGTACCGCTGAAGGGCTGTTTGTCCATCTGCGACAGCGCGATGTCGCTCATCGATTTCCAGCTGTCCTGAATGTCGCCGGTCGAACGGAACATCTGCGCGCCCGACGAACGGATCCAGTTCCACACGTCCTCGGTGCCCCAGTTGCACGCCGAGAACAAAATGTCACGTCCGCAGTTGCGAAGCGCCGTGCTCATGCGGCGGTAAAGGGTCGGGTCGTCAATATGTCCCGGTTTGAAGCAGTTGTCGTATTTGAGAAAATCCACGCCCCACGACGCGAACTGTTCCGCATCTTCAAATTCATGTTCAAAGCTGCCCGGATAGCCCGCACAGGTGTGGGTGCCGCAGCAGGAATACATCCCGAATTTCAGACCCTTGCTGTGGACATAATCCGCCACCGCTTTCATGCCGTTGGGGAATTTTTCCGGATCGGGCACCAGTTCGCCGTGTTCGCCGCGTTTGCGCAGGCTCCAGCAGTCGTCGATGACCAAATATTCATATCCCGCTTCCAACAGTCCCGATTCCACCATCGTATCGGCCGTGGTGCGGATCAATTCTTCGTTGATGTTCCAGCTAAAGGTGTTCCAGCTGTTCCAGCCCATCGGCGGGACCATTCCAATTTTCGGATCAAACATGATACTTCTCCTTTCTGTTTTGCATGTCCTTGGATTCATCGGAAAACGTTCGTTTTCCGTTATTCCGCAACACTCAAAGTATACCACCCCGGCCGCTTTTTTTACAGACTTCTTTCCACCAAATTCCGTTTCCCATTGCTGGCAATCTTTCACAAATTTTCTGTGGGCATTCCTCTGCCTGACCCGATCGGAAGCAAAATCCGTCCATTTGCTTGTCCAATCATAATCAAAATGTACAAAAAGCAAGCTCTCTAATTAAGCAAAACATCAAATTTCCCAAAAACACTCTTGACATCGATTCCAAAACGTGCTACACTGACCCCAATGTAAGAACCGATGAGCAAGGAGAGTAACATCTTCAGAAGCAGGGATAGAGAGCCGCGGATGGTGGAAATGCGGCGCTGTGGAAGGTGCGAATGGGCTTGCGAGGGCAAACCGAGCGCATCAGCGTTAGGGGCGACGGGTCCGACCGTTATCTCGGTAGACGTATGTTAGTACGTTCAACAAGGTGCATCCCTTTGGGATGAAATTAGGTGGTACCGCAGGAATTCACTCCTGTCCTATTCGTAGGACAGGAGTTTTTTGTTTGTACCCCAGCCGGCAAATCGCGTTTTTACAAAACAAAGAAAGGATGAATCCCATGAGTCAAACCATTCCGTACAAAACTTATTTGGAAGAAAGCGAGATGCCGAAACAGTGGTATAACCTGCGTGCGGATATGAAGCACAAACCGGCGCCACTCTTGAATCCCGCCACTTTACAGCCGATGACGCTGGAAGAATTGTCGCAGGTGTTCTGCACCGAACTGGCAAAGCAGGAACTCGACGACACCACCCCCTACATCGACATCCCCGAAGAGATCCGCGAATACTACAAAACCTACCGGCCGTCGCCGTTGGTGCGCGCATACTTTTTGGAACGTGCGCTCGGCACACCGGCCAAAATCTACTATAAATTCGAAGGCAACAACACCTCCGGCAGCCATAAGCTCAACAGCGCACTGGCGCAGGCGTATTACGCCAAAAAGCAGGGCTTAAAAGGCGTCACGACCGAAACGGGCGCCGGTCAATGGGGCACCGCGCTGGCCATGGCCTGCTCCTACTTCGACTTGGACTGCAAGGTTTACATGGTCAAAGTTTCTTACGAACAAAAACCGTTCCGCCGCGAAGTGATGCGCACCTACGGCGCATCGGTCACCCCGTCCCCCTCGATGACGACCAACGTGGGCCGGAAAATCCTCGAAGAACATCCGGGGACGACCGGAAGCCTCGGCTGTGCCATTTCCGAAGCGGTGGAAGCCGCCACTTCTCAGGAAGGCTACCGCTACGTGTTGGGCTCGGTGCTTTCGCAGGTGGTGCTGCACCAGTCGGTTATCGGTCTGGAAACCAAAGCGGCGCTCGATAAATTGGGCGTGACGCCGGATATCATCATCGGCTGTGCCGGCGGCGGCTCCAATCTCGGCGGATTGATCGCCCCGTTTATGGGCGAAAAACTCCGCGGGGAAAAAGATTACCGCATCATCGCGGTCGAACCCGCCTCCTGCCGGAGTCTGAGCCGCGGCAAATTCGCTTACGACTTCTGCGACACCGGCAAGGTTTGCCCGCTCGCGAAGATGTACACGTTGGGCAGCGGCTTTATCCCCTCCGCCAACCATGCGGGCGGCCTTCGCTACCACGGCATGAGCACCATTTTGTCCACTCTCTACGACGAAGGCCTGATGGAAGCGACTTCCGTCGAACAGACCGCCGTATTTGAAGCGGCGACGATGTTTGCCCGCGTCGAAGGGATTCTTCCGGCGCCGGACAGCAGCCACGCCATCCGTGCTGCCATGGACGAAGCGCTCAAATGCAAGGAAACGGGCGAAGAAAAGACCATCGTCTTCGGGCTGACCGGTACCGGTTATTTCGATATGGTGGCTTACGAACGCTTCAACAACGGCGACATGACCGACTATATCCCCACCGACGACGATCTCAAACCGGGCTTTGACGGCTTGCCGAACGTCAACCTGTAAAGAAAACAACTGCATACACATCAAAAAAGAGGACTGCCGGTCAGTCCTCTTTTTGATTGCCGCAATCAAAAATACCGCCCACAAGTTGGGCGGTATTTTTCTGATTAGCGTTCGTTTGATTCGTCCCACCAGACGATCTTCCCGGTCTGAAGGGTCTTTGGCACATCGATCAGCCGCTGGTTTGCGGACCCGCGAAACCGCAGCGTCAAATCCTTCTGTTCCTCCACAAAGCGGCCGTCTACCAGCACATCCAGCATGGAGAGCAGTTCCCGTACCGTTTGAGGATCCCCCACCTTGCCGGCAAGCAGCTGTTCGTCGAGGGTATAGCCGGAATAGCACCAGATGGTTTTGTCGGGATAGGTTTCACGCACCCGCCGGACCAATGCACAAACCGTCTCCTGATTGCGCGGGTCCATCGGCTCGCCGCCAAGCAAAGACAGTCCCGTGATATAGTCGGGGGCCAGCGCATCCAAAATGCGCTGTTCGACGGCTGGCGTATAGGGTTCGCCGTACTGATAATCCCACGCCTCTTCATTGAAACAGTTTTTGCAGTGATGGCTGCATCCGCTCACGAAGAGCGACACCCGCACACCCGGACCGTTTGCCACATCATGCGTTTTCACCGTCGCGTAATTCAACTCGATCCCTCCCGTTTGGATTACAGGTGCAGCACGCGCGACTTAATTTCTTTGGTCTTTCCTTCGTTCCAGAAGTTTTCGCCCAAATAGCCGCAGGTACGGCGCACCACGTTCATGCGTTTTTGATCTTTGTTGCCGCACTGCGGGCATTCCCATTCCATATCATCGTTGATGATGATTTCGCCGTCGTATCCGCACACCTGGCAGTAGTCGCTCTTGGTGTTGAATTCGGCGTACTGGATATTATCATAGATGAACTTCACCAGCGATTCCAATGCCGGAATGTTGTGGCGCATGTTCGGAATTTCCACATAGGAAATGCACCCGCCCGTCGAAATGGACTGGAACTGGCTTTCAAACCGGAACTTCGCGAACGCATCAATATCTTCGCGCACATCGACGTGATAGGAGTTGGTGTAGTATCCTTTATCGGTGACATTTTCCACCGTGCCGTAGCGTTCTTTGTCCACGCGGGCAAAGCGGTAGCAGAGGCTTTCCGCCGGCGTGCCATACAGTGCAAATGCAATGTTGGTTTCTTTCTTCCACTGGGTGACCTTGTCTTTGAGGTGATGCATCACCTGCAGCGCAAATTCCAATCCTTCCGGATCGGTGTGGCTGTGTCCGGTCATCAGATAGGTGAGTTCATACAGCCCGATATAGCCGAGCGAAAGGGTGGAATAACCGCCGTAAAGATATTTTTCAATCGATTCGCCCTTATCCAGACGCGCAATCGCCCCGTACTGCCAGTGAATCGGCGATACGTCGGACGTCACCGTCTTGAGTGCTTCGTGGCGGCACATCAGCGCTTCTTTGCAGATGTCCAAGCGGCGGTCAAATTCCGGCCAGAACTTGTCCATGTCGCCGTGCACTTCCAAGCCTACCTGCGGCAGGTTGATGGACACCACGCCCTGGTTGAAGCGGCCTTCAAATTTATAATTGCCGTTTTCATCTTTCCACGGTGAGAGGAAGGAACGGCAGCCCATCGGAGAAAAGACGTTGCCTTCGTAGTTTTCGCGCATTTTTTTGGCGGAGATATAGTCCGGATACATCCGTTTGGCGGAACATCTCACCGCCAGACGGGTAATGTAGTCGTATTCGCCGCCGGTGAGGTTGTTGTGATCGTCCAGCACATACACCAGTTTCGGGAATGCCGGGGTCACGTAAACGCCCACGTCGTTTTTGATGCCTTCCAGACGCTGACGCAGAATTTCTTCCACAATCATCGCGTTTTCCTTAATATAAGGATCGCCTTTCTGGAGATTCAAAAAGAGCGTCACAAACGGCGACTGGCCGTTGGTGGTCATCAGCGTGTTGATCTGATACTGGATGGTCTGCACGCCGCCGCGCAGTTCGTCTTTCAGACGAATCTGAACGATATCCTCGATTTCCTCCTCGGACAGATGGTTTCCTTCCGATTCGATCAGCTGTTTTTTGAATTTTTCGTAGCTGCGGCGCAGGTATTTGCCCAGATGCCGCACGTCGACCGACTGTCCGCCGTACTGGCTGCAAGCCACCGAAGCGATGATCTGCGTCATGACGGTGCACGCCACCTGAAAACTCTGCGGCGTTTCGATCATCTTGCCGTTCATGACGGTGCCGTTGTCGAGCATATCCCCCAAGTTGATCAGGCAGCAGTTAAAAATCGGCTGCAAAAAATAATCTGCATCGTGAAAATGCAGCAGGCCTTCGTCGTGTGCTTTGGAGATTTTTTCCGGAAGCAGAATGCGGCGGGTCAAGTCGCGGGACACTTCCCCGGCGATGTAGTCGCGCTGCGTGGACGCCAGGCGGGTATTTTTGTTGGAGTTTTCTTCCTCCAGTTCCTTGTTTTCGTTGCGGATCAGTTTGAGAATGGACTCATCCGTTGTATTGGATTTGCGCACCAGCGCACGCGTATAGCGGTAGATGATATACGCCTTCGCCAATTCAAACTTCTGCAATTCCATGAGTTTTTGTTCCACCGTATCCTGGATATCTTCGACCAGCCAGCGGTTGCGGTTGCGGCCTTCAATATAGGAAACGATTTCTTCAATCTGTTCTGCCGACACACGCTGTTCTTCCGGTACAGCAACGTTGGCTTTCTTGATCGCGATGACAATTTTACTGCGGTCAAAATCCACGATTTGGCCATCACGTTTTACCACTTTCATGTGAATCCTCCTGTTCCTACACCTATAAACTATACAGTTTGTATAATCCGAATTCCATTTACAAAATGTTATCTGTTCTTTTGCGTCTTCGTCATTATACAATATATATTGTTTTGTGTCAATAGTAAAATACAATATCTAGTGTAACACATGTGCAAAAATAGTTACATTTTGTTTCCGATGCAGTAAATGATGCACAGAAAAAATGTTGGTTTTTGCCTTAGCCTCAGCCTTTTCCACCAATTTTTCGACGGAAACAAAATGAAAAGAATTTTTAAGATTCCACAATATGGATATTCTCCTGCATAGGAAAAACGGACAGTCCCTATGGTCTGTCCGCTTTTGAGATACAACATCTGGTATTGATCCAGAAAAGCAAACAAGCGATTGCAAAAACAATTTTTCTCTCAAACCGGCCGCAGCATCCAGCATGCCGGAAGGTTGCGCAGGATGGAAAAAAGCACCATGACCGCCGCCGATCCCATCAACAGCCAAAAAGTCACGGACTCGCTGCGGCACCAGCGCGGCCGGCCAAAAAACCGCCCCACACTGTAACAAAGCCATACAGCAATCAATAGGAGCGCCGCACCGTTTTGCCGAAACGCCAGCGCGATCTGCCCGGCGAGCAGCGCCTGCACCATACGGGTCAGCCCGCATCCCGGGCAGTAAAACCCCGTCCACTCATGCAAATAGCAGGGCATCGACCAGCCGGTGAGCCGAATAAAAAGCTCATAACCGCCGCCCAACAGCAACAACACACCGTAAATGACGATGAGCTGGCGCTGTACCCGATCCAGCGTTCGCTTCCCGGATGCTTTGGGGGGAACGTTTGGAGACGGATTGGTCATTTCTCTTCCTCTTGCGGATTGGGCGCAACCCCCACAAATGCCAAATCCGCCGGATCGATCTTGCGGTCTTTGCGGTAGTACACGGCGTCCTTGGGTCCGATTTCACGCAGTACGCGGCAGGGATTTCCGACCGCCACGACGTTGGCGGGGATGTCGTGGGTCACGACGCTTCCCGCACCGATGACGGTATTGTCGCCGATCGTCACGCCGGGCAGCACAATCGCGCCAGCACCCAGCCAGCAATTTTTGCCGATGCGAATCGGCAGATTGTATTGATAGACCGCCTCCCGCAATTCGGGCAGCACCGGATGTCCGGCAGTGGCAAGTGTGACATTGGGGCCAAACATCGTGTGGTCGCCGATGTCGATGCGGGTGTCGTCCACCAACGTCAGCCCAAAATTGGCGTAGACGTAGCTTCCCACATGCACAAACCGCCCCGCCCAGTTCGCGTGCAGCGGCGGTTCAAAATAACACCCTTCACCGATTTCGGCAAACATTTCATGCAAAAGCTGTTCCCGCTTCTCCCATTCTCCCGGGCGGGTATGATTGTAGTCATACTGCAAATTCAGATAGCGCTGCTGTTCCACGACCAAGTCTTCTTCATCGCAGCGGTACAAACTGCCGTCATGCAATTTTTCATAAACGCTCATCGTAACATCCTCCATGCAGAAAAAAGAGCAGTCTGTTCACTGCTCTTTTTTTCTTTATTTTAGCATTTGGTCTGCCTGTTTGTCCAGTCTGCGGTTGCGGAAATAGATCACAATCGCGGTACCGACCATCACCAGATTCAATACATAGAAGAAAAAGACGTAGTTATACTGGTACAATCCTTCGTTTGCTTTGATGATCTTCGAAAAAATACCAAAGACATAACCCATAAAGATCAACGAATAAAACGGTAGGCTGATGGCTTTGGCGCTGCGCGCTTTCCACGCTTTCCATACATTTAACGGCCAAGATGCCCCAAAGGCAATGATCATGATTGCTTCAAACAAATCGCCCATCGTCTATACTCCTTATTCTTCGGTCATCAGGCACTGCTCATAAATGCCGGCACGTTTGACCGCTTCAATCAGCGCTTGGCCAATGACGTCCGGCGTGGGTGCTACCACCACACCTGCCGCTTCCAGTGCGGCAATCTTCCCGGCAGCCGTTCCCTTGCCTTCGGCAATGATGGCGCCCGCATGCCCCATGCGTTTGCCGGGAGGCGCGGTCTGTCCGGCGATGAAGGAGGCCACCGGCTTGGTCATCTTCGATTGAATAAACGCCGCGGCGTCCTCTTCGCCCGAACCGCCGATTTCGCCGATCATGACCACGGCATAGGTGTCCGGGTCCTCTTCAAAGGCCTGCAGCACGTCCAAAAATCCGGTTCCCTTGATGGGGTCGCCGCCGATGCCGATGGCGGTGGACTGGCCGATGTTTTCCACCGACAGCTGATGAATGGCCTCATAGGTCAAGGTCCCGGAACGGGAAACCACGCCCACATGCCCTTTGCGGCAGATATAGCCGGGCAAGATCCCCACCTTGCATTCGTCCGGCGTAATGATGCCGGGGCAGTTCGGCCCGATGAGGCGGGTCTTTTTGCCCTGAAGATAATTTTTCACCCGAATCATGTCCTGAATCGGAATCCCTTCGGTAATGCAGACGCAAAGATCGAGTTCGGCGTCGATGGCTTCCAAAATGGAGCCGGCTGCCAGCTTCGGCGGCACATAGATGATGGAGGTATTGCACCCCGTTTTTTCTTTCGCTTCGCGCACCGTTTCAAACACCGGCACGCCGCACACTTCCTGCCCGGATTTTCCCGGAGTCACGCCTGCGACGACTTTGGTGCCGTATGCGAGCATCTGCTCGGTATGAAACCGCCCCTGCGAGCCGGTAATCCCCTGTACCACCACTTTGGTGTCACGATTGACTAAAATACTCACGCGCGTTCGCCCTCCTTTGCCAACGTCACCGCTTTATGCGCGGCATCCGCCAAACTGACTGCCGGGACAATCGAAAGCCCGGACTGACGGATGATCTCTTTGCCCTGTTGTGCATTGGTGCCTTCCAGACGCACCACCAGCGGCACCCGGATCTGCACGGCTTTTGCCGCTTCCACAATGCCCTGGGCGATGATGTCGCATTTCATGATGCCGCCGAAGATGTTGACCATAATCGCATGCACCTTGGGATTGGAGAGCAAAATTTCAAACGCCGCCGTCACCTTTTCGGTCGATGCGCTGCCGCCGACGTCGAGGAAGTTTGCAGGATCGCCGCCGAATTTATGAATAATGTCCATCGTCGCCATCGCAAGCCCTGCACCGTTGACGAGACAGCCGATGTCGCCGTCCAGCGCCACGTAGTTCAAGCCCGCTTCGGTCGCTTTCACTTCCATCGGGTCTTCTTCCATCGGATCGCGCAGCGGCAAGAGTTCCGGATGACGCACCAGACCGTTGTCGTCGAAGGTAATTTTCGCGTCCAGCGCCACGAGTTTGTGTTCGTCTGTCAGAATCAGCGGGTTGATTTCCACCAGCGAGCAGTTCTTTTCGGTAAAGAGCGCAAACATCTTGGAGAGAATCTGCATAAATTCCTTGCCGTTTTCAGCCGGGATGCCGATGCGGCGCGCCACTTCTCTGGCCTGATAATCGCGCAGCCCGTTTTCCAGCGCTACCGGCATCTTGACGATCAGTTCCGGATGGGAAACGGCCATCTCTTCGATTTCGGTGCCGCCCGCACCCGAAGCGATGATGACCAGACAGGAATGTTCGTTGTCCACCGTGATGCTCAGGTAATATTCTTTTTCAATGTCCAATCCCTGGGTAATGAGCACTTTATGTACCGCTTTGCCTTCCGGGCCGGACTGTTTGGTCACCAGTTTGGCGCCCAGCATAGCGGATGCTTTTTCGACGGCCTCTTCGCGGCTTTTTGCCAGCTTGACGCCGCCCGCTTTGCCGCGTCCGCCGGCATGGATCTGTGCTTTGACCACGCGAAGCGGTGCGTCCACGGCGTCGATCGCCGCTTCAATTTCTTCCGGTTTGGTAATCAGCGCCTGTGCGGGCACCGGAATGCCATAAGAAGCAAAGAGCTCTTTGGCCTGATATTCATGAATCTTCATCTCATTCCTCCTTATGATAACGACTGGCGAAATTTCTGCGCCAGTTCTTCGGAAATCAATGCACGGCCTTCTTCCAGCGCTTTTTGATTGAGCGCTTCGGTGCCCTTCGGCACGCGGCTGAGCACCGCTTCTTCGAGCACGTCTTCCGAAAACAGTCCCAACAGGCGGTTGATGGCACCCACCGCCACAATATTTGCGGTCATCGCTTTGCCGATGCGGTCGCGTGCGGTTGCCAGAATCGGCACCTGCACCACCCGGTCGGGCGAAACCCCTTCCGGAATGGTCAGCGAATCATCCGCCAAAATCACGGCGTCTTTTGCCAAGACTGCCGAATATTTTTGAAACGCCGCCTGCGTCAGTGCCAGCAAAAAGTTCGGGCAGATCACCTTCGAAAACCAGATCGGTCCTTTGGAAAGAATCGTTTCTGCCTTGCACATCCCGCCGCGCGCTTCCGGACCGTAGGACTGCGACTGCACCGCCTGAAGCCCGGCGCGCACCGCGGCGTCCGCCACGATCACGCTTGCCAGAATAACCCCCTGGCCGCCCGAACCGCTCAGGCGCATTTCATACCGGTTACTCATCGAACTCCCTCACTTTCCCTGACAACGATCAATGATCTTCTGATATTGTGTGGTAAATTCCGGATAGTTGTTGTGCGTCAGTGCGCCGACGACAAATTTACCGGCTTTATCCTCTTCCGCCATCGCGTAATACCGCGCCACCGGAACCCCGTGATCCCGCTGCCATTTCATCATGTCGACTGCGGTGCCCTTTTTGTTTTTGCGCCCGTAATAGGTCGGGCAGATGCTGTAACAGTCGATGAGCGAAAATCCTTTGTGCTTGATCCCCTGTTCTATAACGGCGATGGTCTGCTGGGTGTGGTATGCGGTACCGCGCGCCGTATAGGAAGCGCCGGCGCCCGCCGCCAGCTGTGCAATGTCAAACGGACGGTCGATGTTGCCGTAAGGTGCGGTGGTTCCCTTTTCACCCGTCGGCGTGGTCGGGGAATACTGCCCGCCGGTCATACCGTAGATGTTGTTGTTAAACACAATGACCGTCAGCCCGATGTTGCGGCGCGCCGCATGGATGAGGTGGTTGCCGCCGATGGCGGAACAGTCGCCGTCACCGGTGATGACGATGACTTCCAGTTCCGGATTAGCGAGCTTGATGCCGGTGGCAAAGGCGATCGCCCGTCCGTGGGTGGTGTGAATGGTGTTGAAATCCAAATAACCTGCCGCGCGCGACGAACAGCCGATGCCCGAAACGATGACCACTTTTTCCCGTTCCAGTCCCAAATGATCGATCGCCATCACGACGTCATGCATCAAAATACCGTTGCCGCATCCGGCACACCAGATCTGCGGCAAATCATCGATGCGCATATATTTCCGAATCAGTTCACTGGGCATGGCTTAGTCCTCCTTCAGTTTTTCGAGAATCTCGCTTGGTGTGATGACCGTGCCGTTGATCTTTCCGAGGAACGATACCGGGCACGCATCGCCGACCACGCGCTGTACTTCGAGCAGCATCTGGCCGTAGTTGTGTTCCACCACCAAAATTTTGGAAACCTTTTTGGCCACTTCTTTGAGCTGTTTTTCCGGGAAAGGCCATACCGTGATGGGACGGAACATCCCTGCGCGGATGCCCTGTTCCTTCGCTTCTTCCAGTGCCGAGCGCACGCTGCGCGCCGTCCCGCCGAAGCACACCACGGCGACGTCGGCGTCTTCCAAATCGTATTCTTCGACCTGCACGATGTCGTCCACATTGTGCTCGATCTTTTCCATCAGGCGGTGGCAGAGCTTATCCGCCAGTTCATTGGAGTTGGTCGGGAACCCGCTTTCGTCATGGATCAGCCCCGTAATGTTGTAGCGTTCGCCCTGTCCAAACGGCGCCATCTGCGGAACATATTCCCCTTCTGCCACATGGTAGCAGGTTTTATAAGCCCCGGTAAAATCGGGAATCTTGCGGTTGATGATTTCGATGCTGTCCGGATCGGGCAATTCCACGCCTTCGCGCATATGTCCGATGATTTCGTCCATCAAAAAGATGACCGGCGTGCGGTATTTTTCCGACAGATTGAAGCAGCGGATCACCAAATCATACACCTCGCGCACCGACGACGGCGAAATCGCAATCACCGGATGGTCGCCGTGGGTGCCCCAGCGCGCCTGCATGTAATCCCCCTGAGACGGAGAGGTCGGCAGCCCGGTCGAAGGTCCGGCGCGCTGCACATCTACGATGACGCAAGGCACTTCCGCAAGCGCCGCATAGCCGATGTTTTCCTGTTTCAAGGAAAACCCAGGGCCGCTCGTCGCCGTCATCGCCTTGGCACCCGCCACCGACGCGCCGATCACCGCCGCCATCGAGGAGAGTTCGTCCTCCATCTGAATGAATTTACCGCCTTCCTGCGGGAGCCGCACCGCGGCGCTTTCCGCAATTTCCGTCGAAGGAGTAATCGGATACCCCGCAAAAAACCGCATGCCGGCAGCCAACGCGCCCTCGACACACGCTTCGTTTCCCTGCATCAATTTTACGTTTCCAGCCATAATCACACTTCCGTTTCTCGGATATACACCGCATAGTCGGGACATCTCTGTTCACAAAGTCCGCACAAAATGCATTCGTTTTGTGCTTTTAACCGCGCCTTGCCGTTTACCAGTTCCAACGCCTGTTTGGGGCAAAAGGCCACGCAGATTCCGCACCCTTTACACCACGATGGTTCTAAAAACAACTCCAGCATCTTTGCCATCCAAAGTCACTTCCTTTTTGTTTACACCGCATTTCCTTGGCCATTGATGAAAAAAAGCAGTCCGTCTACGGTTACACTTCCCCCGTATTCAGACTGCTTCATTGCATCGACATTTATATTTTAACAGAATATACATAATTGTCAAGAATTTTTTGCAAGATTTATTGCACTTCGAGATAAGAAAATTTCCTTTCACCCGGTTTTACTGCAAAACAGGCTGAATTCCTGCAAAATTGCCAAAACAGCCAAGAAAAAGTGCTTTGAAATTTTCAGAATTCTAACGCCACATTTTTCCCTTTCGTTCACAGATTTGAGAAAAAATATGATATACTAAAGGTATCACAAAAAGGAGGAACTTATGCCGGGTTTTTTCACGCACTATTTATTTGGCTGGGAAGCTCTTTCCACCCTTCCCGTCACTGCACTGACGGATCCAATTCATGCCCATGCACAGGTCTATTCCCTGGGATTGCAGGGACCGGATCTTTTTTCCTACCATCCATGGCTTTTGGCACATAAAAAGCGAAATCTCGCCGATGCGTGCCACACCAAAAATACGGGCGCCTTTTTTTCTGCTTTAACCGAAGCGGCCTGTTCGCTGTCGGAAGCGGATGACCGCACGATTGCATTTATTTACCTGTTGGGATTTATCGGGCACTACACCCTTGATTCGCAGTGTCATCCCTTTGTCTACGCGAAAGCGGGTCCCATCCGTCCCATCACCCGCAGTTTTGGCATCCATTTGAAACTGGAAGCGGATTTTGACCGGATTTTATTGTCGGAATTGCGCGGAAAAACCCGTGCCGCGGTGCGGCAGGACCGGCTGATCCTGCCGAGCAAACACGAACGGCGGGTCATCACGAAAATTTTGTACCGCGCGGTCACCCGCACCTATCCGGACATGACCGTTTCCCCCGCATCCATCGCGCACAGCATTGCCTGGATGGGATGGTTTTGCCGGTTTTTGCGCGATCCCAAAGGCTACAAACGCCGGCTCGTGAAAGCGGCGGATCGGCTCATCTTCCATTGCGACGTTTTGTCGCCGCTCGTCGCGGACCGCACCGCTTATTTTGAAGATCCCATGAACCGCAATCATCAGCCTTGGCACAACTACTGGCATCCGGAACAAGTCTCTACCGAATCGGTAGACGATCTGATTGCCAAAGCATCGGTTCGTTTCGCTGCATTTTACGGGCTATTAAGCTCCGTCTACGAAGCCGCCCTCCCCGATCCGGCAAGCCTTTTGCACCGCATCGGCAACTGTTCGTATCACTCCGGCGAAGAGCTGCAAAAGGATAAATGACGCCGTTGCCGTCCCCACCGCCATTCAAATCAAACAAAAAATCAAATGACGCCGTACGGAATTTCTCTTTTTTGAATTTTGACATCTTTCTCGCTTTATGTTACCCTAGTAAGAAGCGAGGAGGTCTCTTATTGAAAAATCAAGTATCCTTTCAAACGGCACTCCATCATTTGATGGCCTTGAGCGGTGGTTTTATGGGCGGCTATGCGCTGTTCAGCCGCGCAGACGTGTTCGGTTCTTCCCAAACAGCCAACATGATCATGCTGGTCTCGGCCATTTTAGGACGAAGCCCAAGCGATGTGCTGCTGCGGGTGGGCGCACTTCTCTGTTATGTATTCGGCGTTGCGCTTTCGGAATGGCTGCTGCACCGCACACGGCTTCATAATTTACATATCCTCAGCATTCTGTTGGACATTGCAGCGCTGATCGTGCTGGGCATGACGACTGAAGCCATTCATCCGGTACTGGCGCTTTATCCTTTCTTTTTTGTCACCGCCTTTCAGTGGTGTTCGTTTGGCAGTATCAACGGATATTCCAGTTCCACCATCTTTTCAACCAACAATTTGCGTCAGACGGTTGCCGCCTTTACCAATTACTGCTGCACCAAAAACCGCAAACAGTTGGAAAAATCCCTCTTCTTTGGCGGAACGCTGCTCTTCTACCATTGTGGAGCCGCTCTTTCCTGGTTTGCCTACCACTATTTCGGAGCGGTGGGTGCATGGATCGGCATCCTGCCGCTGCTTCTGAATTTGGGGCTTGCTGGACACGAATGGATCACTTCCCGCGCAGTCGATGACTGGGACCTTCGAAATCTAAAAAATAAAGTATTATCCAAATCGCTGAGCAATGATTGACAAAAATAAAAGCCGTACGAGGACTCTCGTACGGCTTTTTGATTTTTCTTTAGGAGTGCAGCTGCTTTAAAAAACGAATCTGCTGTTTTTCTTGAGTATAACCCATGGTGCGATAAAATGCATGCGCACCGGTTCTGGTTGCTCCGGAGTTTAATCGTATCCAATTTTTCCGTTCCGTCCCCTTGTTTTTAGAAAAAAAGAAAAGCACCTGCGAACTTCGCAGGTGCTTTCGTGAGTGACGGCATCGCTCTATCTTCCCGGGCCGTCTCCAGCCAAGTATTTTCGACACTGATGAGCTTAACTTCTGTGTTCGGGATGGGTACAGGTGGTTCCTCATCGCCATCAACACCGTCTTCACTTC
>CALXIC010000046.1 GCA_944388265.1 uncultured Clostridia bacterium
ATTCCCCAAGTCGCGCAGGCGTTTGAGGGTCGCAATGAGCTGATCGTTGTCGCGCTGATGCAGCCCGATACTCGGTTCGTCGAGGATATACACGACACCCGTCAAACTCGAGCCGATCTGGGTAGCCAGACGAATGCGCTGGCTTTCCCCGCCGGAAAGCGTGCCCGCCGAGCGGGAGAGTGTCAGATAACCCAGCCCCACGTTTTTCAAAAAGCCGAGGCGTTCGCGGATTTCTTTTAACACATGATGTGCAATCTGTTCTTCACGCGGGGTCAGCGTCAAGCTGTCGAGATAATCGAGCGCTTGTTCCACCGACATTTTACAAAAATCCGAAATGTTGCGATCCCCTACCGTAACCGCCAACAGTTCCGGTTTGAGACGGTCGCCGTGACAATCCGGACAGCATTCCGAACTCATCACCTGCGCGATTTCATCCCGCATAAAATTACTCTGCGTTTCGCGGAACCGGCGTTCGAGGTTGTTGATGATCCCCTCAAACGGTGCGGAGTAGGTGCCCATATCATTTCCGCGGGTAAAGGTGATCTTCTTGCTGCCGGTACCGTAAAAGAGCATTTTCTTCACCTTCGCCGGCAGATTTTTAAAAGGCGTATCCAGCGAATAGCCATACGCTTCCGACAGGCCTTTGTGGTACATTTCCACCATGCCGCCCGGATAGTAATACCATCCGCTCGCCTTGATTGCACCCTCTGCAATCGACAATTCCTTGTTGGGCACCACCAAGTCGGGGTCCACCTTCATAAAGGTGCCCAAACCGGTACAGGTCGGGCAGGCGCCCCGCGGATTATTAAAGGAAAAGAGAGATGGCTCCAGCTCGTCCATGCTCACCCCATGTTCGGGACAGGCGTAATTGAGGGAATAGAGCTGTTCTTCCCCGTCGATCACATCCACCAGTACCACACCGTCGGTCAGCGCTGTCGCCGTTTCGATCGAATCCGCCAAGCGGGATTCAATTTCCGGTTTGATGACGAGACGGTCGATCACAATTTCAATGGAGTGCTTGAAATTTTTATCCAGCGTGATTTCCTCGCTCAGGTCGTACATACTGCCGTCCACACGCACCCGCACATAGCCGGAGCGGCGCGCGGCGTCCAGTTCTTTGACGTACGTGCCTTTGCGCTGACGCACAATCGGCGCCAAGATTTGGAGGCGCGTCCGTTCGGGAAGCGTCATGATGCGGTCGACGATCTGATCGATGGTTTGCTGGCGGATTTCCCTGCCGCAGACCGGACAATGCGGCACCCCGACGCGTGCATACAGCAAACGCAGATAGTCGTAAATTTCCGTCACCGTACCGACCGTCGAACGGGGGTTTTTGGAAGTGGTTTTCTGGTCGATGGAAATGGAGGGTGACAGCCCCTCGATCGACTCGACATCCGGTTTTTCCATCTGTCCCAAAAACATGCGGGCATAAGAGGAGAGCGACTCCATATACCGGCGCTGCCCGTCCGCAAAGATGGTATCAAAAGCGAGCGACGATTTGCCGGAACCGGAAAGCCCGGTAAACACCACCAATTTGTCGCGCGGAATTTCCAGACTGATATTCTTGAGATTGTGTTCTTTTGCACCCTTGATGACAATTTTATCCGTTGCCAAAACAGTCCCTCCTACTTCGTTTGACCGGTGAGTTCCGCAATCCGGTCGCGAATTTGAGCCGCGTATTCGAATTCCCACAGTGTTGCCGCGTTTTTCATCTCGGCGGTCAGTTTCTTCACAAGCTCTTCTTTTTCCCGCGCATCCATCCGCTGTTTGATCTTGCGAACGTCCTTTTCCGCTTCCTTGCGGGAAATTTCAATGATTTCATGCACGTCTTTATGAATCGTTTTCGGCACGATGCCGTGCTCCTCATTATATTGTTCCTGAATGGAGCGGCGGCGATTCGTCTCGGTAATCGCGCGTTCCATCGACGGCGTTACGCTGTCGGCATACAAAATGACCATGCCTTCGGCGTTTCGCGCCGCACGGCCGATGGTCTGAATCAGCGAGGTTTCGGAACGCAAAAAGCCTTCCTTATCTGCATCCAAAATACAAACCAGCGAAATTTCGGGAATGTCCAGCCCTTCACGCAGCAGGTTGATCCCCACCAGCACATCAAATTCACCCAGCCGCAGATCGCGGATGATCTCCATACGCTCGATGGTGGCGACGTCGTGATGCATATAGCGCACCCGAATGCCCAAATCGTCCAGATATTTGGTCAAATCTTCCGCCATCTTCTTGGTGAGCGTGGTGATGAGCACGCGTTCTTTTTTGGCTACGCGCAGATTGATTTCGGTGACAATGTCCTCGATCTGACCTTCCACCGGCTTGACCACCACCAACGGGTCCAAAAGCCCCGTCGGACGAATCACCTGTTCGACGGTATTTTCACTGCGTTCCCGTTCAAACGCCGCCGGCGTTGCCGAGACGTAAATCACCTGATGAATCTTTTGCAGAAATTCGTCAAAATTCAGCGGGCGGTTATCAAATGCCGACGGCAGACGGAACCCATAATCGATCAGCGTCTGTTTCCGTCCGCGGTCGCCGAAATACATGCCGCGCACCTGCGGGATGGTGACGTGCGATTCGTCCACCAGCAAGAGGTAATCTTCCGGGAAGTGATCGAGCAAGCAATACGGCGTACTGCCCGGCGCACGGCCGGAAAGCACGCGGGAATAGTTTTCAATGCCTTTGCAGAAACCGATTTCTTCCAGCATTTCAATGTCATAGCGCGTACGCTGTTCGATGCGCTGCGCTTCGAGCAGTTTCTCTTCTTTTTTAAAATAGGCAACCCGTTCTTCGAGTTCCTCTTCGATGCGTTCAATCCCCGCACGCTGTTTTTCCTTGGAAACAATATAATGGGAAGCCGGATAAACCGCAACATGCATCAAGCTTTCCTTCAGTTCTCCGGTCAGCACGTTGATCTCGGTGATGCGGTCAATCTCCTCCCCGAAAAATTCCACACGGATCGCCGTATCTTCGGAATAAGCGGGAAACAGTTCCACTACATCGCCCCGCACACGAAACTTATTACGAATAAAATTCACGTCGTTTCGTTCATACTGGATTTCTACCAGCCGCCGCACCAATTCGTCGCGGTCCATCTCCATCCCTACGCGCAGAGAAACCAGATTTTCCCGGTAATCTTCCGGCGCACCCAGCGAATAAATGCAGGAAACCGACGCGACGATGATCACATCCCGCCGTTCCGCCAAAGCACAGGTTGCCGAGTGGCGCAGTTTATCAATTTCGTCGTTGATCGCGGAGTCCTTTTCAATATAGGTATCGGTATTGGGAATATACGCTTCCGGCTGATAATAATCGTAATAGGAGACAAAATATTCCACCGCATTGTTGGGGAAAAATTCCCGAAACTCCGAACAAAGCTGTGCCGCCAGCGTCTTATTGTGCGCCAGCACCAAGGTGGGTTTATTGACTTTTTGAATGATATTTGCCATGGTAAAGGTTTTACCGGAACCCGTGACCCCCAACAACACCTGCTCGCGCTTGCCTTGCAGAATGCCGTTTGCCAGGCTTTCAATCGCCTGCGGCTGGTCACCGGTCGGCTGATAAGAAGATACCAATTCAAAATGATCCATATTGATCTCCTTTGATATTTCTAATGCTCCATCATATAAAACATATGTTCTGATTTAGTATAGCACAGAACCCGCATAGATTCAAGAGCTTTCCTCAAAATACCAACAAGATCATCACACAAAAAATCCCCTGCGTGTATAGCACGCAGGGGATTTTTCCATATCAATTATGCTTTCGTTTTAATGGTAAACTGAACAATGCTGCACGGCGGAATGGTAAACTGCACGCCTTTTTCGGTAACCTTGAATGCGGTGAACGCTTCCGCTTTCACGACATCCGGAGCCTCAAAGGTATTGTGTGCATCCATTGCGCCCGTCAGGATTTCTGCTTTGACATCTTCGATATCGGTTTCCACCAAAATACCGTCGACATCGTATGCTTCATCCAGCGACAGGTTGCTGACCGACAGGTTGATCGTACCGTCTGCCTGAATCGATGCCGATTCATGGAGGTTCGGCACCTTATGCGCATCGGTTCCAATTTCATCCGACTGGATGAAGCTGTCGATCAATTTTGCACCCTGGTGATTCTGGAACATCTTAAAGATGTAGTAGGTCGGCGTCAGAATCATCTTTTCGCCTTCCGTCAAAATCACCGACTGCAATACGTTCACGAGCTGTGCGATATTCGCCATCTTCACGCGGTCGGAATGTTTATGGAAGATGTCCAGCGTCACACTCGCAACCAGTGCGTCGCGCATCGTATTCTGCTGATAGAGAAATCCCGGATTGGTTCCCGGTTCGACGTCGAACCAGGTGCCCCATTCATCCACGATCAAACCAACTTGTTTTTCCGGATCGTACTGATTCATGATATCGCCATGACGGGAAATCAATTCATCCATCTTCAGCGCTTTTTCCAGCGTAATGAAGTATTCTTCCTGATCAAAGTTGGTTGCAGAGCCTTTATGTTCCCAATCATCGCCCGGCACCGTGTAATAGTGCAACGACAAACCATTGACGCGCGGTCCGCCGTGTGCATCGATCGGCATCAGCGTTTTCATCACGCCTTCCGTCCAATGATAGTCGGCCGCATTCGGTCCGCAGGCAATTTTGAAGAGCGGCTGATTGCCATCGTAATTGCGGCAATAGGTCGCATATCTGCGGTACTCGTTGGCATAGTGCTCCGGCGTCATATTGCCGCCGCAGCCCCAGTTTTCATTGCCGACGCCCAGATAATCCACGGTCCACGGTTCTTCACGGCCGTTTTCTTTGCGCAGCTGCGTCATCGGGGAGAGTCCGGAGAAGGTCATATATTCGACCCACTCCGACATTTCCTGGACAGTACCACTGCCCACATTCGCATTGATGTACGCTTTGCAGCCCAGCTGACGGCACAGTTCCATGAATTCATGGGTGCCAAAGC